>NHEN01000068.1 GCA_002172625.1 Verrucomicrobiaceae bacterium TMED86
TGGCGCGCAAGAAATCAGGGCTAAGATTGTCGCAATCCAGGTCAACCAGACTCCCGCGATCCAAAAACTGAAAATCTCCTTGTAGAAATAGGAGCGTGCGAGGCCATTTGCTCCAAGGGCTTCATTCGCGTATCCGGTCATCCCAAAGAAAAAAGTTGGACCTTTGTCATCGAACCCAATCGACAAGAAAATCAACGCAACAAAAAAGGAAAGGCCCAAGGTGATCCAAAAGATCAATTGTGATTTCAAACCCCGGAAAGACTCAAGGAGTATGGTGCAAAATGGTTTCATATTTAATTTTTGGGTGGAGTTGCACGATTTGAATCGGCTGCACCATCGACCATTCCGATAAAGAGATCCTCCAGCGATTGGGTCTCAACATGCATTTGAGTGACTATAAGATTTTCTTCACGTAACTGATCGAGCACCGGCTGGGCCGCCTCGGCTTTCGTAGAAGGAATTGATACCGAACCCGCTTCGCAAGAAAATCCAGCTGATTCAAATTGCTGGCGGGTGGCCGACGAAAGCGAACCTTCAAAGCCAATCAAGTATCCAGATTTTTTTGAACGAAGGTCTTCCAATACCCCTTCTCCTCGAATTTCTCCCCCCGACATAATCGCGACCCGATCCACGATGGGCTCCAATTCAGAAAGGATATGGGTGTTGATAAACACAGTACATCCTTCCTTGCGCAATTTTTTAACAATCTCCCGGAAATCCTTCCGGCCCGCCGGATCCACTCCATCAGTAGGTTCGTCGAGAAAGACAATCTCAGGATTATTCACGAGGGCCTGGGCAATCCCAATGCGCTGCTTCATTCCTTTTGAGTATGTCTTAATCTTTCGGCCCTGATCAGCACTCATCTGGACAAGTCCCAGCAAACGGTCTGTCCGCTCTCGGGTTTCGCGCTGGGGAACGTCCTGGAGCCCGGCGGAAAATTCGATCACCTGCCGTCCGGTGAGGTAATCAGGAAACTGCGCATGCTCCGGCAAGAGGCCAACCCGACGGAGCACCTGGCGATCACCAATTGGCCGACCCAACATCGTCCCGGTCCCCCCCGACGAACGAATTAAAGTAGTGAGAATCTTCACCATGGTGCTCTTCCCGGCACCGTTTGGCCCGAGCAGTCCATAGATACATCCTTTGGGGACTTGCAAATTGACACCCTTCAGCGCCTCAACTCCGCCCTTATAGGTTTTTCGAATCCCGGAAAGATCCACCACGTATTCGCTCATGAAGGAGATTTCCTAAATTGCTTCGCCTTGTCAACGTAACGGTCTCAGCCCTAGCATCGCTCATGGAACAACCTTGTCACGTTCTCTTCGTCTGCCTTGGAAATATTTGTCGCTCACCGGCCGGGGAAAACATCTTTCGCCACCAGGTGGCGGAATCCGGTCTATCTGACCGCATCGCTTGCGATTCCGCCGGAACTGCTGGCTATCACATTGGGAAGGGCCCCGATGCGCGCATGACCAAAGCAATGTGTAATCGTGGCTACCAAGTCACTGGTGGTGCCCGTCAATTTGTTCCTGCCGATTTTGAAAGATTCGATCTCATTCTCACCATGGACGATGACAATTATCGCGATATCATCGCCCAGGCCCGCTCAGACGATGAGCGTATGCGAGTCCGTTGCTTCACTGACTTCTGCACCAAGCACGAGGAAACAGAAGTTCCCGACCCCTACTATGGAGGAGACGAAGGATTCGAATTCGTCGCCGATCTCATCGAAGACGGCTCCGCCGGGATCATCGCACACCTCCGAAAAAGCAGAAGGATTTAAAAGTCACTATTGAGCTGATTTGTGTCTTGCCAAATCCGGGAATCCATAGAATCGTCCGCGCATCGCGGAGGGGTGGCAGAGTGGTCGAATGCACCGGTCTTGAAAACCGGCGTGCCGCAAGGTACCGTGGGTTCGAATCCCACCCCCTCTGCCATATTAACCCCTGAGATGTAGGGAATTGAGCGCCCCCGCGGGGAGCAAGCAAGGCTCCCAGCCTTGCTCGAAATATTTTACACGGAATCCTAGATGCTCAACAACCCCCTTTCTCCCCCATGTATTCCGCCCAAATTCGTTCTTCACGGACTTTCCTCCAAAAGCAAATTCCTAGCAGTCATGATCCACGACTGATGAAAGTGCTCTTCCTGCTCCTCATCCACCTTGGCTTAACGACTGCTTTAGCAACGCCGGAAAAACCAGCCCTCACCAAAGATGAGGTAGTCAAGCATTGCTCCCCAAGGACAGTCGATATTGAAATCCGTGGGCGGGACCAACAGGGAGAATGGGTGTCCCACGCCGCAGGAACCATCCTTCATGAGGACGGTTACATCCTCACCTGCGAACATGTCACCTATCCCGGCCAATCCCAACAGGTCATCCTCTCAGATGGAACGGCCTATCCCTTCAAGGTCCTCGCAAGAGCCGGAGGCAGCTATGATACCGCGATCCTGAAAATAGAGCCTCACGACAAGCTCCCCGCTGTTCGTCTTGGGCAAAGCGAGAAGGTATCCAAGGGACAACAAGTGATGGTGATTGGAAATCCGTCAGGAAGGAGGCACAGCATCATTCACGGGACAATTGACCGGAAGAGTTGTGGTGGCGGCACACAAATCCAAATCATTGAGGCTGATATCGGGCCAGGTAACTCAGGCGGGCCGGTATTTAATGCTCACGGCGAGCAAATCGCGCATGTTCACGTGAAGATATCGACAGCAATCAACACCTCCCGCCATATACGCGTTGATCACATGCGCGATGCCTTTGCCAAGGTTTTTTCCGACGAGAACCGGCAGGATTATATGATCGGTATCACGGTCGATTGTCAGGGAGGTGAAGCGGAAGTGATCGGGATTCGTCTCGGATCACCTGCCAACAAGGCCGGCATTAAAGAGAAAGATGTCGTCATGGAAGTAGCCGGAATGAAAATTGATCATGGAGTACATTACGGTCTGGCCCTGATCAGCCGGATTGGCAAAGAGCCGATCCCACTCACTATCCGCCGCGGCCAAGTCTTGATTAAAAAAACCATCCAACCTCTCCGGCACAATCCCAAAGGTCACGGGAAGCCGGGAAAGTAACCCGGCGCTGGTTGAAAATAACCCCCTTTCTCCCCCATGTATTCCGCCCAAATTCGTTCTTCACGGACTTTCCTACAATAACTTCCATCTAATCCACGCAACTCCCCTGCCGTTAGACAACATCACCCACTTTTCCGCCCTACCTCCCCGACACCCGCAACAAATCTAAGCCTTGGAGGGAGGCACAGAGCCCGCTGGTTTCCCTTTGTCCACTGACCCAAAGTCTGGTGGTTGTCGGGCGTGAACAGTGTGTTGTCAGTTTTATTTCTCTGCTTCCTGCTGGCATCATGCGGTGAAGAAAAAACAGCTAAAACTGAAGAAGCAGTTGAGGCTGAAAAAACAATTCAAGAGCGGGCTGAGGAAGGTAATGCAGACGCCCAACTCCAATTGGGTCATTTGTATGAGAGTGGCGAAGGAGTCCCTAAGGATTACGCCGAAGCCGCAAAGTGGTATCGCAAGGCCGCTGAGCAGGGAATCGCAGAAGCCCAACTCTACTTGGGTTGCTCGTATGCCACTGGCCGCGGAGTCCCCAAGGATTCTGCCGAACACCTGAATTGGATTCGTAAGGCCGCTCAGCAGGGATTGGCAGACGCCCAAGTCCAATTGGGTCTTTTGTATGAGATTGGTCAAGGATTCCCCAAGGATTTTGCCGAAGCCTACATGTGGATTAGCCTTGCGGCAGCCGGTGGTAATAAGGAATATGGAGAATTGAGAGACCTGTTAGAGAAAAGAATGACTGGAGAGCAACTTATCGAAGGCCAAAAACTGACCGAAGAGTGGTTGGAGCGGAAGGCCAAGGAGCCGGAAGAGTAAGGCCTGCCAGAATACCCTAAGCCAGTATCCCGGCGCTTTACTTTTTGAGCTTTACTGCGATGAAATTGCAACTCGGTTACGTTCTACCTACAGACTGGGTTTAAGTTCTGAGCAATCCACCAACGCCAAAAGCCAAGGACCTTCATCTTCACACAGACTGACCAACGGGAAGTCAACCACCCCCGTTTTCACCAATCGCGATTCCATCTGGTCCACAGACTGCTAACATTCCGCCATGCGAGTCCTCATCGCCAACGACAAATTCAAAGGATCCCTCACCGCCACCGAAGCAGCTGAAGCCATCGCAGCTGGTCTACCCGATTCCTGCGAGATCGACATCTGCCCTATCGCTGATGGCGGTGAAGGGTTCACCGAGACCATGCTCTCGGCCCTCGGAGGGAAATGGATGACCCTCGATACCGTCGATGCGCTTTATCGCCCAATCAAAGCCCGCTACGCTATTACCGACTCCGGTCTCGCCGTCATGGAAATGGCTTCGGCATCCGGCTACGAACTCATCGAAGATAAAGACCGTAACATCCTTCAATCATCCACCTACGGCACGGGACTCATGATGAGTCACGCCGCCGCTCAATCTAAAACCGAGCGCATTCTCATCGGAATCGGAGGCAGCGCCACCAACGACGGCGGAGTTGGCATGGCCGATGCCCTCGGCGTCCTCTTTCTTGACTCAGAAGAAAATTCCCTCCCCGCGCTCCCATGCAGCCTCGAAGCCCTGGACAGCATCGACCTCGATCAGCTCAAAGATTTCCCTCCCGTCGATGTTGCCTGTGATGTTCTCAATCCCCTTCTTGGTCGGGAAGGCGCTACCGCGGTCTTCGGCCCTCAAAAAGGAGCCACTCCAGAAGATCAGGAGCAGTTGGAAAAATTCCTCACCAAGCTCACAAAAGTTTCCAAGGCCGAGGAAGTCGCCAATCGCCCGGGTAGCGGAGCTGCCGGCGGGCTTGGTTTCGGGCTCATGCATTTCACCAAGGCCGAACTTCATTCCGGCTTCGATCTTGTCGCGCAAGCTCTCGAACTTGAAAGCCGCATCGCCGCCGCCGACCTTGTCATCACTGGCGAAGGATCTCTCGACGCTCAATCTCTCTCCGGAAAAGGCCCCGTCGGAGTCGCTAAAATGGCGCGAGACCTTAAAAAGCCCGTTATCGGACTGGCCGGACACATTTCTCCAGAAGTGTTGGAAAGTAATCTTTTCGCCCAACATGGCTCATTGAGTGATTTCGATCTGCCGTTAGAAGAGTTAATGTCACGCGCTGCCGAACTCCTCACGGCTAAAGTTCGAGAACTAAGGGACTTGATCCCCCTGATCTAAGCGGCTTAGCTCGCTCCGATGAGCAAAGCAGTTCTCTTATTCTCCGGACAGGGCGCCCAAAAAGTGGGCATGGGCAAAGACCTCGTCGACGCCTACCCCGTCGCACAACAACTCTTCCAGCAAGCCGACGACGTTCTCGGACGTTCCCTGACTTCGATCATGTTCGAGGGTCCCGCCGAGGATCTCACCAAAACCGGAAACTGCCAACCCGCCCTCTTTCTCCACGGCCTGACTCTTCTCTCCATCTTAAAAGAGAAGGTCCCGGCCCTCGAACCTGTTGCAGCTGCCGGACTCTCGCTGGGAGAAATGACCGCCCACGCTGCTGCCGGGACATTTGCTTTTGAAGACGGGCTCAAACTCGTTGCCAAGCGCGGTGAATTGATGGACGAAGCCTGCGCCGCCACCTCCGGATCGATGGCTGCCATGATCGGGGGATCCGAAGAGGACGTCCGAAGACTGGCTGACGAATGTGATGTCGACCTTGCCAATCTTAACTGCCCTGGCCAACTCGTAGTCTCGGGCTCCACTGACGGAATCGAGCAAGCTGTTGCCAAAGCCAAGGAGTTCGGTCTCCGCATGGGTAAGAAACTTCAGGTTGCCGGAGCGTATCATTCCCGCCTCATGGCCGGCGCCCAGGAAAAGCTCGCCGTTGAACTCGCCGCTGCCAATATCGGAGCGCCGTCCATCCCTGTCATTTCCAATTTCCTCGCCACTCCAGCCGAAGGACCGGACGCCATTCGCGAGTCCCTCACCAAACAAGTGACCGGATCGGTCCGATGGATCGAGTCGATGCAACTTCTTCGCTCGCAAGGTCACGACCTCTTCATCGAGCTCGGACCGGGCAAGGTTCTCGCCGGCCTAATGTCCCGAATCGACAAGGAAGCACGAGTCATTTCCATCGATGATGCGGCCTCATTGGAGGCCGCTGTGGCCGAACTTTAAGAAAGGTGAAAAAAAGTGGGGAAATGGGCAAAATAGATCTTGCCCGTAGCCGCCACTCACCATAGCGTCCCGCCGTCTTAACCGACTACGCGGAGCGGTAGCTCAGTTGGTTAGAGCGCCGGCCTGTCACGCCGGAGGTCGCGGGTTCGAGTCCCGTCCGCTCCGCCACTCTTCCCCTGATTTGGAGGGATCACTTTATCGGTTTGCTCAAAATTTTACCCAGAAAATTTGAGGTGCCACTGTCAGACTTGGCGTGAAAGCAGCCATCAATTGGCTGAATCTGACGATGAAAGAGAACCCGATACTCTTCGAGCACTGGTATTTACTTCATGCGACAAATGCGTGACCAAGAGCCGGATGACAGCAAGCGCTCACTTTGGGATCTCAATTTTTAAACTTTTAGAAAAAAAAGCCGCACACGGTTTCCCGTAGGCGGCTTTTTCTCAGTAAATCCTGATTTCTTGATCTATAATCTGCTATTGATGAAGAGCGTCCCTAAGTTTTGATGGTGACGCATTCGTTGACCACCTCTCACTGGATCTTTGGGCCTCATACTTTGGCCCGTTTCTCTGATTCCTCGTTTCTCTGATGTCTATTTCGCATCCTCCACGATCTGCTCTGCAAGAGACTTAAGTTGGGGATTCCTCGCGGCAGAAGAGGTGATGACTTTCAGAGCTCTTTCGACCTCGAGCGGCCCCTTATCTTTTACTTCATCAGCTGCCTTGGCTCGCTCAATCGCGGCAAGCCAGGCCTTCTTCACCTCAACCAGATTGTAAAAAAGCGCGGAGGAAGATTGCAGGAGTGGAATCTTCACTGAATGTGGTGAGAGCCGCCGATCAATTTCGAAGTGCCGGCCCGTCATTTCAGCTCTGAATTCGAGGGGGAGCGAGGCTAGAGCCGAGAGTCGATAGAAGCGTCCATCAAGCGGAGCCTCCTTAGCCTCCGTCTCTGCCATTTTGCTGACCTCCTCTCTCACGGACAATGCCTCAAACGGAGGAAGCGGATTCTGCAAATCAGTGGTTTGGTGATAAAGGGCAACTCCCTCAGCCAGACGCTCCTTGGACTTCAAGAGATGCGGCGGAGTCCAACCAAACCAGGAGGTTCCAAGTAAACGAACTCCGACGGCTACAAGAAATACCGCCAGAACAGACGACGGCCATCGCCAAACACGATTTGATCCCGACTCCCTTTCTTTAGGATTCTGAGAGAGAACAAAGAGAAAGAGAGCGGCGAGAAAGAGAGATGGTCGATGGGCTGGAACATCAAACAAGCTATGAAGCGGCACGAGCGCGGCGGCGACCAGACAGCCAAGCCGGAGAGCCCGGTCGCGATGCCGCTGCTTCTTGATATTTGCCAAACCCCTCAAAAACAA
>NHEN01000069.1 GCA_002172625.1 Verrucomicrobiaceae bacterium TMED86
GCGCTCCGGCCAAGGGTAATCGGCGTAGAGGCGAAGGAAAAGGTAGCCTGAGAAGAGACCTCCAAAGAGAGTCACCTCGGAAGCGAGGAAGAGCCAGATACCAACCTTTGAATTGTTGAGACCGGTGTCTTTACGGGCGTTGACGACAAATGGGATTTCCATGGATCTAGAAAGTTATTCAGTTTAGGCCTTGGTTTCCTCGGCGGGTTCTTCGCTCTCGTCCTCACCGGATTCGGAGCGCTTGGGTTCCTCCCACTGGGGGAAGTAGTCCTCACCATGATCAGGACGGCTGTATTCGTATGGACCGCGGTAAACCGAGATATCGAAGGTAAAGTTTCCGTGTCCCGGAGGCGTCGGAGTGGCCCATTCGAGAGTGGTTGCATCCCAGGGGTTGTCACTGGTGACTTTCTTACCCCAGAAATAACTTACGAACATGTTTACCAGGAAAGGAACTTGCGCAAGTGCGAGCGCAATCGCGGAAACAGTCATTACCTCGTTGAGTGAGATCTTCTCGGCCACGGTCAGGCCGAAGACGTTAATTCCATCGGACGCTTTTTCTAGGTAGGCGTCTCCACCGTTATACCAACGGCGGTGGAAACCTGCCATTCCCTGGGTAAGCATCGGGAAGAAGAGGAAGTTCATGCAGATCAGAGACGGCCAGAAGTGGAGATGTCCCAGCGTGTTGTCCATAAAGCGCCCGGTCATCTTGGGATACCAGTGGTATACACCAGCGAAAAGACCGAAGAGAATTCCGGGGGCCACCACGTAGTGGAAGTGCCCAATCACGTAATAGGTATCGTGGAGGTGCAGGTCCGCCAGGTTGAAGGCCAGCGGGAGTCCGGTAAGACCACCAATTCCGAACATAGGCAGGAAGGCCGCCGCCCAGATCATTGGCATGGTGAAACGGATGGAACCGCCCCACAGCGAGATAATCATGGAGGTGAGGAGAATCACCGAGGGCACTGAAATCAGCACCGTGGTTGTTTGGAAGAAGGTCGAAATGACCGGTCCCATTCCAGTGAGATACATGTGGTGGGCCCATACGATGAAGGAAAGGAATCCAAGAACGATCAACGCCCACACCATGGGCTTGTATCCCCAAAGAGGCTTACGGGTGTGGCAGGGAATAATTTCCGCGACACAAGCAATGGCCGGCAAAAGGAGAACATACACTTCGGGGTGCCCCAAGAACCAGAAGAGGTGCTGGAAGAGAAGCGGACTACCACTGCCGGAAAGCTCCATCACTCCATCGGTCCGGGAATAGAGTCCGGAAGGCATGAAGAAGGACGAACCGGTCATCCGGTCCATGAGCTGCATAATACCAGCGGCTTCAAGCGGTGGGAAGGCAAGGAGGAGAAGGAATCCGGTCACCAACATGGCCCAGACGAAGAAAGGAAGGCGCATCCAAGTCAATCCCTTGGCGCGCAGCTGAATGATGGTGGTGACAAAGTTTACTGAACCGAGCAGTGAGGAAGTAATCAGACAGACCAGACCGATCAACCATTGCGTCTGGCCGGCCAGAAGCTGATTCACAATCTGCTTATCCGCATAGCCGGCGAGCGGTGAGTAGTTGGTCCATCCGGACTTGGCCGCACCTGACTCCATGAAGAAGCTGGCACACATGATGAGTCCACCAAGCAGATAAACCCAGAAGCTGGCCATGTTGAGTTTTGGGAAGGCCATATCGGGAGCACCAATCTGGAGAGGGGTGACGTAGTTACCAAAAGCTGCGAAACCAAGAGGCACAACCCCAAGGAAAACCATGATCGTTCCGTGCATCGCACCGAACATGTTATAGGTCTCCCCTGTTACCTTGCCGCCATCCAACCAACGGGCTTTCCAGCCATCGGTAAAGATCCAGCTCAAGTAACCGGGAAGCGGCTCATGGGGATACGCGATGCTCCAGCGCATCACAATCATCAGGAAAAATCCGAACAAAAGAAACGCTCCGGCAGCAAGACCATACTGGATACCGATGGTCTTGTGATCGGTTGAAAAAATGTATTTAGTCCAAAAGGACTGTTGATGATGGTGATCATCGTGAGAGTCTGCGCTCATAAGTCTTGTGTTTTTGAGATAAAATTATTTGGCGGCCTGGACCTCGACAGGCTCAAAGGTGATTGGATCGATCAAGGTCTCAGGAAGCAATTCTGCCCCTTCAAGGTCCTTATCGTGATTCTTTTTAAGTTCTTCGACAGTCACCGCCCCATCTCCACGCGCATTGGCGATTTCGAGAGCCTTGGCGGCTTGCTCAAGAGAAACAACAGACGCCTTGTTACCCCAGTCGTTTCGAATGTAGGTCATCACTGCGGCAAGCTCCTTCTTTCCAAGACCAAGCCCCTGTGCTGGCATTACGCCGTTGTATGCAACCCCGCCAACCTCGATCGGTCCGGTCACCCCGTGGTAAATGATTTGAGAAAGCTGTTCGGTCGGTCCGGTGACCCAGTCAGAACCCGCAAGAGGAGGGATCCCAGATCCCCCTGCTCCACCCGCTCCGTGACAACCGGCGCATTTCGAGTAAACCTTTGCGCCCTCCTTGCTGAGGAGAGCCAACGCAGGTGCTGGAAGAATCACAGGAGGAGGGCCGCCTGTATCGGGTGCGCGCACCATGCCGTCGAGATAAAGTTCGTCGTAGTCGAAGAATCCCCCGCCTTTTCCGAGGACTGCGCCTCCGACAAGCATGACGAATCCAGAGAGCAGAATCAGCCCAAGGGAGACAGGCTCCATGCCATTTTCAGTGACACGCTTCTCACGATTCACCGCCGGAGTGTCCCCAAGCGAAGCGTGGGCATCAGCGACATTGATTTTGTCGTCAAGATCAGGACGAGGGTCCGCGGATGACTGTTGGTCAGACATGTTTTATTCCTTTGTGGGAGCGGTTGGATTCAAATTATAGGCCTCTGGAAGAGGAGCTCCGAGAGTGTCTTTTTTCAGGGACGCAAGGTAACTGACGAGAGCTCGGGCCCGGTCGGTCGGAATGACGGCCACGCCCTCTGGAGTATAAAGCGGGAGAGCCTGTCCGCCAGCTTGAACTGCCGGAATTTCCCTAAATAAACCAGACTTGGAAGGACAAGTGGAATGCGAGTGGATCTCCTGGTCCTTGTCAACGTAGCCAGTATTGGTCCGCGGACTGTAGAGGTGGAGATAAAGCCAGGTTTCGGGCGTGAGATCTCGTCCCTTCAAGTAATGATCAAGACGACGCCCCAGATTGGAAAGATCCGGCCCGACCCGGCCCAATCCAATGTGTGCGACGTCCTCGCCGTCATAATCAGTCGGGACAGTCTCACGACGAGTGTCGGGATTATCTGCAGTCAGTCGTAATCCGGCCCATTCATCGCGATGCACATCCGGACCGGCGTATGTTGGGCGAATCAACTGCGTGTGACAGTGGTAGCATCCCTCTTGTCCGTAGATCTTGGATCCTTCGTTCACCCGTCCGTCCCTCATCGGGCTGTATGCCTGCCCTTTTCTATCACCCTCTTCGAATTTAGCAGGCTCGAGGGCACGCATTTTGGAAAAGGGAAAAACAACCACAACGAGCCATGGCAACCCAAAGCTGGCGAGCAATCCGAAAATAAAAGATTTGAATGTCATTTCTGAAGGACTTGGAAATTTCTTAAATAGTCGCTGACCCGTAGTTATCAACCTCCCCTTCCGGTCCGTGAGGACTTTCAGCATGATGCTTGTTCAGGAGAGTCGGATGGGAGGAACGACGTCCGAGGCGGGCCCACATCAGGAGAAGATGGAGGCAAAAGAATAGGTTCGCGAGAAGAAGGAAACCCCAGGCAAAGGTAATGCCCCATCCGTATGCAGCGGCTCTCCGTGCTCCGGTCAGGAAAGGCTGTGTCAGATCCTCGGTCCCCTGCCCCTGGAAGACACCGCCGACTACGGCGCAAATCACGATCGAGGCAAGTCCGTAGAGGGAAAGATAGAAGTGCCAGCGAATGAAGCGGCGGGAAAGCCACTCACGGCGGGTTATGCGGGGAACGATAAAGTAAATTGCACCGAAGGCACAGAGGGAGAACACTCCGTAGAGGCCAAGGATATCCAAACCGTATCCCGCATAGCTAAACTGGGAAACTTTCAGGCCGATATTGTTATTCAAGGCGAAGGAGAGGACTCCATAGCCCACAAAGAGGACGATTCCGGAGGCAGTGAATCTCATTGAAGGGCTCAGCGCGATGGCTTTTCCATGACCTTGCACGGTCCGGAGAATATTCACTCCGACCGAAAGTGCGGGAATGAGGATCATGACCATGGCGGCAGCTCCGGCTGCGGGAAGAAACTGAGGAATTGGTGCCCCGGCCAATTTCTGCATTCCCACCCAAGGCCCAATCACAGCAAGAGACCAGAATCCGAAGAGGGCGATATTATAACTGTAAACCGGGCGTCCGGTGACTTTCGGAGCCAGGTAATAGGCACTCGCGAGTGCAACTGGCAGGAAGAAGAGGGCGAAGACGGTTCCTTTGAACCAGGAAGCAATTCCGGTGGCCATCAGGGGACTTCCATCAAAGACAAAGACAAAGAGCCAGGCCGTCACCATGATCCATGGAAGCCAAAGCATCGCGGCGAGGAGATACCACTGGCTGACATAAACGTGGCCGGCATCACGAACTTGAAACTGAATCAGGGACCAGATCGAGATCATGATAAAGCTGACCAAAAGAACAACCCATACCCCACCTGGGAATTCCATCCCGGCAACTCCAGAACTCTCGAACCACGGCCCCAGGGATCCGGAACCCATGATACAAAGAACTCCGTATGCTACGGCAGCATTCCAAATGTGTCCGGCAACGAGAATAATTCCCGAGGCGGTGCACTCCTTGCGGGAAAGGCGTGCCATCAGCCAGATAAGCATTCCGAAGGCAGCCTGGGCTCCCCATCCATAAGTCAGGGTGCTCATGTGAGCGGCATCGACCTTTCCGGCATCCAAAAAGGAAAAACAGCTGAGGAAATCAGGCGCGTGCTTTTTCGCAGAAGCAATCAATCCAAGGACGATTGAGAGGGCGAGCCAAACAGCGCCGCTCGAGAAAAAGAACATCACGGGATGACGCAGCGAACGGTCGATCGTCGCACGCAGGTCGACATCGAGGGAATCGGCATTGGAAGTAGTCTCGGCCATGAAAAGAAAAGTGGTTAGTGGTGCTCCTTATTCTGCGGGGGCAGGTTTTTCGTCCTCCTTGGGAGTTTCCGCGGGTGCGGGTGCAACGAGTGGCTTGGAACCAGGTGTGGGAACCTGCTTGTGAAGATTATCAGATGGTTCGGTGATCGCTTTCTCGAGGCCGGCCGTGTTGAGGGCGGCTTCCTGCGCAGCGCGGGCTTCGGACACGAGCTCGATCCGGGCTTCAGCCTTCATGTCATAAATAGTAGTGACATCTCCGTGGGTCATTGGACGAAGAATGACGCAGGCAATGGCAAAGCTCGCAATGAGGAGAGCCGCTATCCAAAAGGCAGCGAATCGCTTGAGCGGATTATCGCGGGTATGATCCATGACTAATTATGAAGGTTGGCTGACTCCAGAATGCGGGGATCGCGATTCGGGTAGAGAGCAGCGGAGGTTAAATTGCGGAGGAAGAAGAAGACGAATCCGGAGAGGACAATTCCCAGAGCGAGGAAATCTCCCCAGAAGGAATGATTGAGCCAGAGTTCAGCCTGATGCTCCACGACCAGCCCCACTGAAGGTCCACGCTCGGGGATAATCATGTGATAGACGTCAGCAAAGTGCACTATGAGAATGTAGATGCAAAGAATGATCATGAACTTGGGCTTCTTCTTCACATCGGAACGAAGGAGCACCAGGAATGGCAGGGCAAAGTGCAGGAAGACCAGACCGATACTAAGAACATTCCAGTTTCCGGTATTTCGCAGGATAAAGTAGCGTGTCTCCTCCGGGATATTGGCATACCAGTAAAGGAAGAACTGGGAGAAGGACACGTAGGCCCAGAACACCGTGAAGGCGAAGGTAAGCTTGCCCATGATGTGGAAGTGCTCCTCGGTGACAACCTTCTTGAGGTAACCGGCTTTTTGAAGAAGAAGCGCGGTCAAAATGAGAACGGCCATACTGCTGAGCGCTGATCCCGCGAAGACGTATACCCCGAACATGGTGGAGAACCATGAGTAATCGAGAGCCATCACCCAGTCGATGGCGAGGAAGGTCAAGGTCACCCCAAAAACGATCATTGACCACGAAGAATGCTTGCGGGCTGCGAAGAGATTCTTGGTGCCGGGATTGGGATCGGTATCCTGCTTGATAGAAAATCCACGCACGAACCAGATGAAAAATCCAAGAAGACCAAAGAACAGGAAAAAACGGGCCAGCCAGAATCCTGGGCTGAGATAAAAGGTTTTCTTCGCAAGAAGATGGTCGTGCATGTTCTCGCTATGCATCAGGGCATCACTCGAAGACATCCCGGGGTGAGCTCCCACGGCAGCCTTGAATGAAGTCATCCACTCCCAGAGATACTGCTGCACGCCGGGGAAGAGGAAAGGAATAGCGAAGAGCGCCAGGAATGGGAAAACAAAGCCCAGGTTCTCCATGAGTCGGCGAACCGAAGTCCCCCACCCTGAGTTCGAGAGATTGTGGAGGAAGGTCCAGAAGCAACCGCCCATGGCGATCGTCAGAACAAAGAAGACCGCGAGGAGCCAGGAGAAGGAATAGGATCCGTGCAACTTCGTGCCGTTTTCGCCGCCACCGAAGAATAAAAATGCGATGCTCGCAACGAGCCCGACAGCCGCAATTCCACCGGTGATGGTCTGGAGAAGAGCGATTTTGCTTTTCTCAAGATGCTCGCCGTCAGTCGGGATGTCTTTGGATGTGACTTGGTGTGCCATGTCTCGATCAGCTGATTTGAAAAGTTATTTGGCGGATGCCTGAAGAGCGCGGAGGTAAGCTACGATGGCCCATCGATCCCGCACGGGAAGATTGTGTTTATAGCCACCCATCAGGCCTTTGCCGTTTGAGATGACCTCGTAAATGTAACCGTCGGGAGCGGCGCCTTGCTTGAAGGGATCGGTGAGAAGATTGGCGATATTGCCCTTCATCGCGCCTTCGAATTGGTTGATGACACCTTTTCCGTTTCCGGACTCGCCGTGGCAGATTGCGCAATTAACATCATACATTTCCTTGCCGCGGGTGAGGAGCGCCCTGCTGTCCTCTGTGCTCTCAAGCTTGAGCTCTTCGGGCATGCCATTGCCGAATTTATCGCCAAGTGCTCCGGTGAAGTAGTAACCAGTTCGGCCTGCTCCAAATTCGATCGGCAGAACACCGCTGTCAGCGCCACGGGGAACGGTGCCCATGACTGGCTTGCGGGATCCCACCCCATCAGCAAAGAAGCCGGAGGGCTTTTGCCCTTTCAACTTATCCTGGGTATCCATGTCTGGAAAAACCTCGAGAGGTGCCTGGGAAAACTTATCACCACGGAAACCCAACACTCCAACGACGAGGAGTGCCACGGCAAGGTAAGCTAAGAAAAAGTATTTCATGGGTTACTCTGAGTCGTCCTCCACAAGTTCGATGTTAGCACCGCCAATTTCGTCGAGAAGTGACCTCGTTGCCTCAGCGGAGAACTTGGCGTCACGCGCCTCAATAGCGATGAAGAATTTGTCGTCGGTCACCCGCGAGAACTGCTTGCTCGAGAAGATGGGGTGATTCCAGCGTGGCAGACCAATCAGGGCAAGAAGCCCGAAAAGCACCGTGAAACCGGACAAGAGAATGGTCAGCTCGAACATCACCGGGAAAAAGGCCGAGATGGTGTGAATATTTGCGGGCTTGCCCTGCACAATGGTCGGATACAATCCGACCTGCGTGCCGTATGCCAGGACGATCGCGGTGATAAAACCGGTGAGACCTCCGACGAAAACGAAGTAAGGAAGAATTGAACGCTTCACACCCATGGCATCGTCGAGGCCATGAACCGGATAAGGAGTGTAACAATCCCACTTCTTAAACCCGGCATCGCGGACTTTCTCGGCAGCCTTGTAGAGCTGCGAGGCGTTTTTGAATTCGGCTAGGTAGCCGTAAACTCTGCGGACTTTCGTGCTCATGCGTTTTCTGCAGCTGGTTTCACCTCGCGACCAGCCTCAATGGCAGCACCGTCGGGGTTTTCGTGAATTTCGTATTGATAGGCTTCGATGACTTCGACACCGTCGTCAGGATGGGCTTTCTTGTCGTCGTCATGGGCGTCACTCTCTTTGAGAGTCCACTTGACCTCGGCAATGTTAATACATGGAAGGAATCGGAGGAAGAGAAGGAAGAGTGCGAGGAACATCCCGATCGTTCCGACAAAGGTTAGGACATCAACGTCACTCGGGCTGTAGGTTTTCCAGTCACCCGGCAGCCACATGCGGGCCAGAGTGGTAACAATGATCACGAAACGCTCGAACCACATTCCGATGTTCACACACATCGCGACGATCATGACGACCCAGAGGTTTTCGCGCATCTTCTTGAACCAGAAGATCTGCGGCGAGAGCACGTTACAGCTCATCATGGCGTAGTAGGCCCACCAGTATGGTCCGTCAATTCGGTAGAGGAAGGCCGCACCTTCGTATTTTGCTCCGGAATAGAAGGCGATGAAGAGCTCCATCAAGTAGGCATAACCCACGATCGTTCCTGTCAGGAGGATGATCTTGGCCATGTTATCGATGTGCTTCATCGTGATCATATCGTGCAGACCATAAATGGCGCGCGCTGGAATCATGATCGTGAGCACCATGGCAAATCCACCGAAGATCGCACCCGCCACGAAGTAGGGCGGGAAGATGGTGGTGTGCCATCCGGGAACCACGGAGGTTGCGAAGTCGAACGAAACGACCGAGTGAACCGAGAGCACCAAAGGCGTGGAGAGAGCAGCGAGAAGAAGATAGGCCATCTCGTAGTGACTCCATTGGCGGTTTCCACCGCGCCAACCGAGGGAGAACAAGCCATACATGAACTTGCGGATGCCGGGCTTGCAGCGATCGCGAATAGTCGCGAGGTCGGGAACCATGCCCAGGAACCAGAAGATCAATGACACGGTAAAGTAGGTCGACACCGCGAAAACGTCCCAAAGAAGAGGCGATTTGAAGTTCTGCCAGATCGCGTTGGAGTTCGGGATCGGAGCGAGGAACCAGGCCATCCAGACACGGCCGACGTGGAAGGCCGGGAAAATACCGGCGCACATCACCGCGAAGATCGTCATCGCTTCCGCCGCGCGGTTAATCGAGGTTCGCCAATTTTGCCGGGTCAGGAAAAGAATCGCCGAGATCAGTGTTCCGGCGTGACCAATACCAATCCAGAAAACGAAGTTCACGATGGGCCATCCCCACATCACACGGTTGGTGTTTCCCCATACCCCTACCCCGGTCGAAACGAGGTAAGTCAGGCCGCCAACCACTCCGATGAGAGCAATGAGGGCACTGGGGATGAACAGGATCCACCAAAGAAGAGGCTGGCGGTTTTCAATCACTCCGCAGATCCGTTCGGTGATCCAGTGGTATGAACGCTCGTTGAGAATCAACTTCTCACGCTCAAGCACCGGGATCTTCACCTCGGACGCGTTGTTTTCAGACTGTGTGGTCGCTTCGGACATAGGTTCAGTCGCAGGAATAGATTCTCAGAGATTAGTGAATGTTGATCGTTGCCTGACCGAGGAATTTCGCATCGGGCATTTTCGAATTCGGATTCTTCACACGGGCGAGGTAGCTCGTGCGCGGACGGGTGTTGACGTAATTGAGCAAGTCGTAGTTGCGCTTGCTTCCTTCGACCTCTTGCTTTTCGAACTCCTCCTTACCAAGGATCAACTTGATCGAATCAAGATGATTCCCTTTGGCGCGAACAACCTTGGATTGGTTGTTAAGGAGGTTTCCGAAGGAAACGGCATTCGTTGGGCAGGCTTCCTGACATGCCGTTTTGACACTGTCAGTTGCGATGCGAAGATCCTTGGCGCGATCAACCTCGGCAGCGGTCGAGTGAAGACCGGCCTTGGCGTTGTTATGCTTCGGCTGCTGCTTCTGCTTGATTTTTGCGGACTCAAGACGCTGCACACAATAGGTGCATTTCTCCATGACACCACGCATCCGGACGGAAACGTTGGGGTTCTTCTGGAGATGCGGCGCTTCACCCACTTGCTTTTCACCGAAGGGCCCCTTGTAGAGGTTGCCTTTGATGAGCGGGTTGCGCTTGTTGTAGTCGAAGAAATTGAAACGACGCGCCTTATACGGGCAGTTATTGGCGCAATAACGGGTGCCGATGCAGCGGTTGTATGCCATGGAGTTGAGCCCCTCTTCTGTGTGGACGGTGGCATTCACCGGGCAAACCGTTTCGCAGGGAGCCATCTCACACTGCACACAGGCGACAGGCTGTGGGATAGAC
Organism: Verrucomicrobiaceae bacterium TMED86; assembly: GCA_002172625.1. Classification (GTDB taxonomy): domain Bacteria; phylum Verrucomicrobiota; class Verrucomicrobiia; order Verrucomicrobiales; family Akkermansiaceae; genus SW10. The sequence continues at coordinate 10,355 of NHEN01000069.1, forward strand.
TCGGGATTTTGGGTCACCCAGGCCGGGTTCTTCACCTTGTTACCCTCGTCATCCTTAACCTTGTGGCCCTCGTCATACTCGTAATCCTGGGAGGCGAAATAGCGATCCATACGGATCCAGTGCATCTCACGACCCATGGCAACTTGATCCTTACCAACAACCGGAATGTTGTTCTCGGACTGACAGGCCACGAGGCAGGCATTACAGCCGGTGCAGGTGTTCAGATCGATCGCCATGCCCCACTGATGAATCTCATCAGAGAGGTGGGTTTTCTTGGCTAGATCGGTCTTGGACCAAATGCCACCCTTGGGATCGTATAGAGAAATATTCGGCGGAGCGTGGGAATCGATCCCCTGCTTTTTCACCCTCTTAAGCTGCTCTTGGTAGTCCCCTTTTCCAGAGACAGGCTCCGTGGAAATTTCACGGGCAAGCGCTCGACCATACATCGAGTGGTGCTCTTGGGTCAGAGCGACCTTGTAGGTCTCGTCGACCTTCTCGACTTCAACTCCGGGAGCAAAATAGGGAGTGTCGCTCGAGCGAAGCACGTAGGCATTAAATCCGGTGTTCACTCCAACATTGCCAACAACAGGAGCATGAGCATCAAGCTTGTTGGCTCCTTTGCGACCATCGTCCGCAGCCTGTCCGTATCCAACAGGCAGGGTCAGGGCGTTGTCAGCATGTCCAAAGGCGATCAAAACCGGAACGGTCAATTCGCGCTCACCCAGCTTCAAACTGATCATCGGTGCGCGAGCGTTTTCGCCTTCTCCGATATGCGCCTCCTCGGCGGTGGGAGTCTGGAGAGCAATAATCCGGTCGTATAAACCAAGGTCCTTGGCGGTCTGGGGAGAAACTTGTGCGGCGTTATCCCAAGTGAGCTTGGTGACGGGATCAGGCGATTCCTGAAGCCAGGCATTATCGATGTAACGTCCGTCGTGGATGGAGGCATCGGAAGCAAAGACAATTTCGAGCGACGTCGCCGATGGCACGTCCGGAAGTTCCAGGTCCACCGAATTAATCGCTGTGGTCTCGGCGTCCTTGTATGTTGTCTCGGTAACAAATCCTTCTTTAAGAGCCGCAGCCCAGGATTTATCTTCGAGCTGACCAGTGAGTTCCGCGAAGGTCGTTTTCACTTCCCCCATCGCTGGAGAAAACTCGCCCTGCGCAAAGTCGCCTCCTCCAAGGACATGAAGAAGGTCCAACTCGGAGATCCCACCATAAAGCGGCAGAATCATGGGCTGGATCAGAGAAAGAACACCTGATTCGGTGCGGGCATCGCCCCAACTTTCGAGGTAGTGGGCAGCTGGCACGTGCCAGTCGCTGACCCATGCCGTAGCATTGTTGCGAAGTCCCCAGTGAATGGTCGTCTCGGCCTCACCAAGAGCATCGGCAAAACCGTCGGCATCGAAAACCGGGTCAGCCGGAGTCAAAAGAACGACATTCTTAACTTCGCCGGATTTGAGCTTTCCAGTGAGGTCGGCAATCGAGCCGTATTGGCCAAGATCCGTCTTCACTGACTTGATAGCCGCTGAATTCAGCTTGGCATTGATAGCCGCTGCGAGTTGGCGTACCTCCTTGGTCTGACGTGAACCGGCGAGCACAAGCGCTCCCGAGCCAGCCAACTCGAGATCGGCCGCACAAGCGCCGATCCAGAGATTGAAATCGTCCGCCGAACCTTCAGGGAAGAATGACGCTTTCACTTCGTCGCTCGGCATTTCGCCCACCTTGATCCCAAAAGATCGCGCGATTTCAGCAGCAATGAAGGCCACGCGACTTGGCGCGACCCGCAAACGGTGATCGGCCATTCCGCCGGTCAGACTGAACTGGGTCTCTACTTGGTAGAGACGGTTCATCTTGTCGGGATTGACATCCCCTTCCTGATCGTAGTTGTCATTGCCACCCTGACGACGCTTGGAGAACTCGCGACTATTGCCCACGGTCTCGGTCCCGAGGAAGTCGCAATCGAGCGAGAGAATGCGGTCGGCCTTGGAGAAATCAACGACATCAGCCGTGCTCTTGTTAAGCGGCTTGGCGACAAGTGGCTCGTAGGAAATCAAAGTCGCACCTTTAGAATACAAAGCCTTGGCGAGACGGTTGCGGGTCGGCGAATCATCTTCGCCGAAGACCAGGGCGGTCTTGGAGAGATCAAGGGCCGCAAGCGCTTCCTTCAACTCCCCTTTCGTCGCAGTCTTGCCACCCTTAATGACTTTCTGCGAACGTGAGGGAGAATAGAGATCGAGCACTGAAGCCTGCGTGATGGCGTCGGTTCCGGCGCTGTCGGGATGATCGGTATTGGGCTCGAGTTTGGTGGGGCGACCCTCGAAAGTCGTCACAACCAATGGCACTGCCCCTCCGGCCTGTGGACGGGTCGTTGCGTAGAAAAGCGGCTTTCCAGGGATGATCCACTCGGGAGCTTTCTTGTAAGGAACAATGTAACTCTCAGGGCGGCGGCATGCTGCCAACCCAAGACCAGCAAGAGCAGTCGACGCGCCCATGAGCTTGGTAAAGCTACGACGGGAAACGTTTTGCTCCTCCTCGGTCAAAGTATCCCCTCCGGGAAACTCACGCTCAAGTTGATTGCGGAAATTTGCAGATCCTTCTTTCTCTCCAACACTACGCCAAGCAGTGACAGAGTCGCTCTCTTGTGGAGCTACTGGTGGATTCCAGACGCGTTTACTCATCTCAGGATTTCAAATTAACGGTGACAAGTCGCACAGGACTCTTTGGGCTGAATGCCCCAGTGGGCGACAAGGAACTTGCCAAATTCTTCGGGTTCGGTGATCCGATTGTTATCCAGATCTCGCACGTCGTTCTCTTCGAGATACTCGGCGGGATCGTAATCAAGATTGTAAACCTCTTCGAGCGGACGGACGTGCTCCTCAGGATTGCGGTGACAGTCGAGACACCAACCCATCGAGTGACTCTCGGCCTGATAGACCTTTTCCATCTTGTGCACGTCTCCGTGACAGCTCTGGCAGGAAATCCCGCGATTCAGGTGTGCGGAGTGGTTGAAATAGACATAATCCGGCGACTTGTGCACCCGAACCCATTGGATCGGCTTACCTTCAACCGCATTACCATTCGCATCCTGAAGAGGAGCATGGTTTTCGTCGACCGCCATGGCGTCACGAAGTCCGGCCAACTTGGCCGAGCCTTTCTTGATGCTGCTATGACAATTCCAACACGTATTTGCCGTCGGCACATTGGCATGCCCGGAGTGCTCCACAAAGCTGTGGCAGTATCGGCAGTCCATACCGAGCTGATTCGCGTGAAGGTTGTGATCATAGTGGATCGGTTGGGTAGGTTGATATCCCACACGCTGCGCCTTGGGCGTAGCATAATAAGTAATACCCGCTACCACACCGGCACCGACTGCTCCGAGGCAAACCGCAATTTTCAGCGGCATTAAATTTGCCCAACGAGGAAAGAAATTAGCCATCGCTGGGCGGGTTTTAGGAGCTTGTGAAAAATTTCACAAGCTCTATTTGTGAAAAATTTCACAAAGTTCGAGAGACCTGCAAAATTACGGCTTTACGAGCTAAAACCACCCCTCAATCGGAGGACTTGTCGTTACAAAATATTCTGATTTTACGCTACACAATCACCCCCCCAAAATCAAGGAGACAAAAACCTGTGATTGCACCCTTTTCGCAAATGAACTCTCTTTATTTGCTAAAAAAAAAGGGCATATTGCGTCACTTTAGCGCTCTCGCTTCGTCCGAATCCCCGGTTTCGCCAGAATCTCGAGGTAA
>NHEN01000070.1 GCA_002172625.1 Verrucomicrobiaceae bacterium TMED86
AATTTTGAATTGGCGACGAGCTACCATCGTTTGGTTTTAGAAATGTTTATTTGGGCTGGTCAGATTGAGACTGGCTTTTCGAGTGAGTATGATGAAACGGTTGGCAGGATGCGCAAGTTTGTGGCTGCGTATAGCGAGGGTAGCGGGCTGTCTCCCCAGTTTGGGGATAATGATAGCGGGCGCCTTTTTTGCACCGGGATTGATGATGAGAGAAACCATGGTTACCTCATCGGTCAGGATGCGGGGATGGGAAGCCGGGTCCATCAGTCGCTTCTTTGGATGGACCATTTGGAGAAAGTCACAGCAACGAAGGATGAATTTCCGGATGGTGGATTTTGGTTTTTTCGCGATGGAGAGGGAGTTCTTGGTTTCCGGGCCGGAGCCTTATCTGCGACGGGGGGACATGCACATTGCGATCAGCTTTCTTTTGTGCTGACGGTGTTTGGAGAACGTATTTTTGTAGATCGAGGGGTTTATTGCTACACTTCCGACACCGGAATACGGAATCGTTTTCGATCGACTGCCGCTCATAATACGGTGATGATTGGGGGCAGGGAGCAGAATTATTTTGGGCGGAAGAAGCGTGAGCTTTTCGGGATACGCGACGATACAAAGACGAAGGTTCTCTCTGCTTCCAAACGAGGAATTCAAGCAGAGCATTTCGGTTTTGAAGGGGTAAAGTTCGGGCGTCGTTTGGAGCTGCGGGAGGGTGGGCTTGAGATTGCAGATACCTTTGAAGGGGATGGTCCGGTCAAGGTGGAGTGGTATTTCCATTTTTCCCCGGAGTGCGAGCCAAAATTAGAAGGGCAGCGGGTTTATGTGAAGGTAGTGGGTGGCGAGGTCAGGTTGAGGGTGCCGGAGGGATTGGAGGCGACTCTCGTTGAATCCGGACACAGTGATTCATACGGTTCGAAGCAGCCGGCGAAATCCTTGGTTATCAAAGGGGCCAAGGTGACGGGGGCTGTGAGTTTGGATATTTCTTGGAAGCAATAATAAAACAATCAAATGAGCAAAGAGGAAAAGAGTAACCGGGTGGCATGCGTTTATGTTGGGCATTTGCAGTTTCGTGGAAGGTTGTTGAAGGAAATAGCGGCGATGAAATCGAGAGGCTATGAGTGTGATGTGACTCTCGGGGATCTTCAATTGAAGCCGGCTAATTTGGATAAGTTACCCTTTCCGGTGCACCCGATCAAAATGCGAGGAAAATGGGGAAATGGTTGGCTTTATTTTGAAAACTTTTTGTTTTCGCTCAAGGCTGCAAGACACATAGCAAAAGCCCCTCCGGCAATCGTTTATTGCTTTTCGATTCAGGCCCTTCTTACGGGGGTTCTGGTCAAGTTGCTTTGCCGAAATACCAAGATGGTTTTTGATAGCAATGAGCTTTTTATCGAGTGTTTTCAACATCCGGTGAAGAAGTTGTTGTGGCGGCCGGTTCAGAAATTTGGGGCTCATTTCAGCGATCTCATTATTCATGCCGAGCGGAATCGGAGGGAGTATTATCTAAAGAAGCATGGAGCCCGTTCCTCCCGCCAAGAGGTGTTGGAGAATTTTCCTCCCTTCAGAGAATTATCCGGTCCGAATAAGCCCAAAGCGGATGAGAGAATTCGAGTCATTTACTTTGGAGTTCTGGGAAAAGACCGCTTCACCCGTGAACTTGTGAGCATCTTCCATGAGCTGGAGGAATATGATTTGGACCTGGTTGGTTACTTCGGAGAAAAGTGGGTGGAAGATGAGGTTCGGGAGACAATCGCGAATACCGAGAAGACGAATGTCAGGTTGTTGCCTGGTGTTCCTCAAACTGAACTGCCAAAGCTTCTTAAGGATTATCACGCGGGGTTTGCATTCTACCTCAACACGAACATCAACAATTACTACTGCGCGCCCAACAAGGTTTATGATTACTTGATGAATGGTCTTACGGTGATCGCAAATAACTATCCGGGGCTCAATCAGGTTCTTGAACAGGGCAAGTTGGGAGTCTGTGTTGATGAGGTAACCAAAGAGTCCATCGACGAAGCGCTTTTGCGTTTGCGGGAAGAGTGCCCCTGGGATCAGATTACAGAGGAGACCCGGCGAAGCTATTCATGGGATCGCCAGATGGAGGATTATTTGGGGTGGCTTGAAGAATTGGCCCCGGCTACTTGAGCTTGATTTGAATTGAAAGATGGCGATGGATTTAATCTCAAGAGCGCTCACCAGCTTGGTATGCAAGGCGGGCTTTGGACTCCATATGGTCCCTCTGTCCCGGGGTGTTCGCTTGGGGATTCCGTTGGATCGGGAAGGTCGGGAAAAGGCATTGTCTCTGTATCAACCTCAGCGAATCAAGGCGAAGATTTATGTCAGAGTATTGAAGTTGTTGCTTTGGTTAGGCTTGGCAAAGGTGCTACCCGGAAAGAAGTTGGTGGGGGCGGGGAGCCAGCCTAAATGGTTGGTTGAATTAAACTCATTGGGTGTTCTTTATGGAAACCCGGGGCATCGGGCACCGCGGGTGATCATGTCATACAAAGGCCAGGAGGGGTGGGAGGTGTCCAAGCTTATTTTGGCACCTGAAGCAGACTCTTTATTGAAACGAGAGGCGATGGTGATGAAAGCTGCTGCTGCTGCGGGGGTCCCTGTGCCCTTGGTGCATGGAGTTGAATCCGTGGAGGATGGTGTGATGTTGCGGATGGCGTATGTAGATTTGAAGGGAGGGTCTTTTCGAGATGAGATGGCTCTTGGGATATTGAAGTATCTCCTGCTGGATCGAAAGATACGGATACGAGACTGGACAGGATGGGAGACTGTTGAGGGAAAGTTGGAGGAGCAAATCGGGGAGATTGAAGTGAGGGCGGCAATCAGACATGGAGATTTTGCTTCATGGAATTTTAGGAATTCTAATGAGGGGCTCATTCTATTGGATTGGGAGTATGGTGAGGTGGAGGGGCCGTCGGGAATGGATCTGGTCCATTTGCTATCCCAGAGGTTTGAGCTGGTGGAGGGGTATTCACCTGCGGATTGTACCTCGGTGGTTCTTGGAGAGCTGCAAAAGGTCGAATATCAAAGGTATCTTCAGGATGCCGGGTGGGCTGGTCGTGAACTGGAGTTAATGGCTCTCTCATATGCGTATGTGACAGCGACCGGGCAGCAGGACCAAAGCGGGCTTCTTGGAGAGGTGAGGAAACGAAACGAGAGATAAGATCATGGATAGTAAAATTCAAAAAGTGCCTGGGAAACGAATGTTGTTACTTGGGCAACTTCCTCCCCCGGTGCATGGCCAGGCGGTTGCGACTCAAATGCTTTTTGAACATGATTGGAATGGGATCGAGGTGAAGACGCTGCAGATGGCCTACAGCACCGGAATGGATGAGGTTGGCCGATTTGGTTTCAGGAAAATCCTGCATCTTTTTTCTCTCGTCAGGAAGACCAGAAAAATTTTGAAGGAAAACCCCAGAACGACGTTGTTCTATCCTCCGGGGAGTGCCAGCTGGATCCCGTTTTTGAGGGATGTCGTATTTTTAGCACTCACTAGAAAGCATGCGGCAGCGACGGTGTTTATTTTTCATGCCGGGGGTTTAGCCGCGTTTGTGGCCCAATCCCCCTTGCGCAGGGGGTTGGGGAGATTGGCCTATGGAAAGCCTGATTTGGCATTTGAGGTTGCGCTCGAAGAGGTTCCGCCCAGGGAGGCCTTCCAGGCCAGAAGCTGGCAATGGTGCCCGTGTGCGATGGATGTTCAGCCGATGAGTCGTCCGGTCCGGGAGCGTGGTTCAAAATTGAGGGTTCTTTTTGTGGGGAGCTTGCAAGAGGGCAAGGGGATACTCGAGATTGTGAAGACGGCGACTTGGTTGAGAAAGCTGGGGCAGGATTCCGACTTTGAATTTCTTGTAGTCGGGAAGTGGTACTCGGACTCTTTTAAATCCCAAACCGAACAGATGGTGAAAGAGCAAAGTCTCGAGGAGGTAGTAAAATTTCCGGGCGAGGTTACGGGGGACGAGAAGTGGGATCTTTATGAGCGTGCGGACATTTTCTTTTTTCCGTCTCATTATGGGTCCGAGGCTTCTCCGATTGTCTTGATGGAGGCGTTGGGGGCCGGGCTCCCAATTATTACGACACGTTGGAGGGGAATTCCTAAAATGTTGCAGGGGTGTGAGTCGGCTGAGATTTTGCCGGTACACCGTCCGGAATTATATGGTCAGGCATTGGTCGAGTTATCCAATCGTCGACAGGATTTTCCAAAATTATCAGAAGCGTCCCGTGAATTCTACGAGGGTAGATATCAAAACAAGCATTATTTGGGAAGGATTGAGGCAAGTCTTCACAAGATGTGGTCTGGTCACACGGGTTCACTTGATCCAACACGGACTTCCCTGGGCCTGGGAGATGATCGGGATAAGATTCGGGTTTTACAGGTCTTCAATCAATACTCGGACCAAGGCGGTGAAGAGGTGTGGGTAGAGCAGATGTCCAAGCTGGGATCCGATCAGTTGCAGATTGATGAACTACGCTTTCAAAGCCGATCCTGGAAAGTTCGGGGAGCTCCTTCATTGTGGCAGCAAGTGCGCTTGATTTGGAATAATCCGGAAGCAAGGCACCGGTTGGAGCGAGAAGTCGATTCGGTAAAGCCGGACGCTTTGGTGTATCATAATACGATCCCGATTGCGTCGTTTGGAATCTATCAGGAAGCCCAACGGTTGGGAGTTCCCTTGGTGCAATACATCCACAATTTCCGCCCGTTCAGCCCCTCGGGAACGCTTTGGAGTAAGAATAGAATCGTGGAAGATGCTCTCAAAGGAAATCGTTGGAAAGAGGTGATGGGTAAGTCTTGGGAGGGTTCCTATCTTAAGACCGGACTGATGGCTTACTATCTGGATCGTCTTGACAAAGAAGGTTGGCTGGATGCGGTGAGCCATTGGATCGCGGTTTCAGACTTTATGCGGGACAAGTTTATCGAGGCAGGAATTGCGCCTGAAAAGATCACTACTCTGAGGCATTGCTGGCAATCTGATCCTAACCAGTCTCAAAGTGAAGATGGAGATTATTATCTCTTTCTGGGGAGGTTGGTTCCGGAGAAGGGGATATGGGTTCTGGTTGAGGTGTGGGAGCAATTGCGAAGGGAACTTGGCGAAGAGTGTCCGAAGTTGGTGATCGCGGGAACGGGTTCTGCGGAGAGAGAGCTTAAAAATCGGATTAAAGATAATTCCTCCATTGAGATGGTTGGTTTTGTATCGGGGCAGGCCAAGCGAAAGCTCATCAATGGGTCGCGTGCGGTTCTGGCTCCATCCGTATGGTGGGAGCCATTAGGTTTGATTGTTTACGATGGATATGAGTTTTTCAAGCCGGTGCTGGCAGCCCGCTCGGGTGGTCTTACTGAAACTGTTACCGAGGGAGTGACGGGCTATTTGCACGATCCTGATGATGTGGCTCAATTTTGCATCAATGTCCGGAAAATTGAGGAGATGGGAATCGAGGGTCGCCGGACCATGGGGATGGCTGGGAGAAAGTGGCTGGAAGAAAATGCAGACCCCGAGCGATGGAGGGTCAAGTTTACTGAAATTTTGTCAAAGGCCGGCGTGCCGGAGGTATTGCTCAACCCGAAAGAGAACGATGAGCAAGGAAGTTGATTTGAAGTCAGAGGTATCCGGTTTGCGATCCCGGGAGATGCTTCTCCGGCTGGTGGAAGACCATGGGCCGGGTCTGGCTTTTTTAAGGTTCGAACGGGCAGGATTGATTCAAAGCGAGACGAGCGATTGGGACGTCGCTTGTCGAGATCTGGACGAGAGTGTATTTCTATCGGAAAAGACGTTGGGGAACCCCTTGCTCAGAGTGCGTCATCAATATGTGGAGCAGAGGTATTTTGAGTGGGGGCAATTAGACCTTCTTCCGGTATTCGAGTGGAATGGACGTTCTTATCTTGAGAAGGATCGGTTTTGGGAACGAGTGAGAGACGCAGAGGACGGGATCCCTCGGCCTTGTTTGGCTCACGACGCGGTCATCGCGTGGTTGACGGGTGCACTTTGGGGCGCGAGATATAATTCCAAGTATGATCCGTTATTAAAATCAGCGTTTGAAGAGGATCGGCCGGAGATGGAGTATGTTCTCACCCAGGCTTTCGGAAAGAAATTGTCGGCGGGCTTGCTGTTGCTTTTAGAGAACGAGAATCCGGGGGCTATTGTCGATGTGGTTGGGAGCTTAAGGCGTTCATTGACCTGGAGGGCATTGTTTTCCCAGGGAGGGACAGCTGCCGGGAGGTGGGTTAGTCATTGGATGGTCGAATTTCGAAATCATCTTCGTCCACCGTTCCCCTGGATTGCGTTTCTGGGGCCTGACGGGAGTGGAAAATCTTCGGTAATTCAAGGGGTTAAGGATCATTTTCGCTTTTCGAGAATCGGAATTGTCTCGGTGCATTGGCGGCCGAGGGTGAGAGCCGGGCTGGGAGGGGGAAAGGGCGAAGTGGTCACGGATCCGCATGGGATTCCGCCAAGAGGAAAAATTTTGTCCGTTGCGGCCTTGGTTTTGTTGCTGATTAGATGGTGGGCAGGGTTGTTGTTGAGGGTCCTTCACGTGAGAGCTACGAAGTCCATGATGATCTCAGACCGTTATTACCATGATCTGATTGTCGACCCCCGGCACTATCGATATGGAGGTCCCATGTGGCTGGCCAAGTGGGTTTTTCGGTTGATTCCCGCCCCTGCTAAAACAATTATTTTGCTGACCGATGCGGAAACCATTCTTGCTCGAAAAGCGGAAGTGTCTCCTGACGAATTGGAGAGACAGCTTAAGGAGTACCGAAATCTGTCCGAAGAGCTTGGGGCTGAAAAGGCGGATATTGTAAATGTGGGAAGTTCCCTGGAGGAGGTAGTTGAAGACGCTTGTACTTTAGTGAAGGAAGCCTTACAAAGAAGTTCATGAATGGGGAGGCGACATTCCGGGTAGCCCACTACATGCCTGGTTATCCGGCAGGGGATGGAACGACAACTTTCTGTCGTGGTCTTTCTCGAGCGATGAACCGATTGGAGCCAGGGAGCTGTGTGATTATTACCAGACGTGCCGATGCCGCGGAACGAGCTGAAGCCGAAGACGAGTTGTTGGTCTATCGCCGTGCGTCCCGCAATCCCTTCGCCCTGCCCTTGCATCTTGAACGTGATTTGCGGGAGAATCGTCATGGAATAGATGGCGTGGTTTTGCATGGTGTTTACAATCCACCGAACGTGGGGATGAGCCGCTTGCTGTGTCGATTGGGGATTCCGTATATTTTCCTGCCTCACGATCCCTATCCTCCGGCCCTTCAGAACCATCATCGATTCCGCAAGCTTGTGTATTGGAAGCTTTTTGAAGAGCGAATGATCAAGCGGGCGGCTGCGGTGCAACTTCTGGATGAGGGGCATGAAGGATTTCTTAGGAATTTGGGATGTCAGGTACCTATTTTTAGTCATCCAAATGGCTGCGAATCCGAGACTCTGAATCTGCTGAAGGGTGAGCCGCATGTTCCGGGGTCACGTAAGATTCCCCAGCTCCATTATCTGGGTCGGATGGACCGAAATCACAAAGGCTTGGATTTACTCATCGAGGCTTTTTCGAAAGTAGTCGGCAAGCACTTCGCAAAGCTCTGTCTTACCGGGAATGATTGGTTTGATCGAGAAGGCTTGGAAAAACAGGCTGCAGATTTGGGCATCTCGAATCAGGTGGAGTTTCGAGGAAGGCGTCCCGAGCCTTCGATCCAGTTGCAAGCTGATTCGGATTTGTGCGTCCTTACTTCTCGTTTCGATGGATTTGGGCTTACGATTGTCGAAGCGATGTTGGCAGGTCGTCCGGTACTGGTTTCAAGAGCTGCGGGAGTGGCAGGTCATGTCGAAAAATCCAAGGGAGGATGGGTCGTGGAGCCCACGGTTGCGGGGATTGTCAGAGGGATGAACGAAGCATTTGAGGCTCGAGATCAATGGCCGGAGATGGGAGAGAGAAATCGAGAGTATGTCCTGAATTTTCTAACTTGGGAGCAAGTGGCCAAGGCGACCCTTGCAAGTTATCGAAGGTTTTTCGAGCCGAAATGATGATCCTCAAGGAAGGAATGGGTCATTCAAGCCTTCTTAAAGACTGGTTCGAATTTCGGAAAGGATGAGGCCGCGGATGATTCCCACCCATCTGATTGCGCTTGCGGTTCAAATATTTCTTCCTAATCCTCACTTAATGAACTCAGCTGGCGATCAAATTAGTGTTTCGGCACCAGGGCATCCCAGATTGGCCGACTTTGCAAGTCAGCCGGGTTCGGCGCGGTGGATGACTCTGGCTGCGGGTTTTGTGTTACTGCTAATGTATACGCTCTATCCAGCGTATCCAACGACCGGGGGGCTCACTCTGGCGGGGTGGACCTGGGATGCTTGTAACGATGACAATGGATTTTTGCATGGTCGCTTCATCCCTATTGCGTTTTGCGTCATGATCTGGATTGCCTGGAAGAATACCAGGCGAGAGGAAATTTCTCCATCGCATTGGGGCTTGGTCGCTTTAGCCTTTGGACTATTGCTCTACGTGGTGTCCATCCGCACGATTCAGCCTCGTCTTGCGCTTATTGGGGTGCCGTTCGTGATTATTGGAATCACCCATTATTGTTTTGGATGGAAGATTACCAAAGCGGTGATTTTTCCGGCCTTTTTCTTTTGGTTTACAATTCCGGTTCCGGGCTTGGAGACCCTGCTCACCGGAAGACTTCAGATCTTGATTACGAAGTTGTGCTACCATGCCGGAATGCTGATAGGGATGGATTTGACCTTGTCGGGATCGACAGTGTCGGTCAAGGGAACCGATCTGGAGATTGCGGCCGGGTGTAGTGGTATCCGCTCGTTGATGGCGCTGGTGATGATCGCGGCTGTTTACGCCAATTACACGCAAAAGACTCTCTGGAAGAAGGCGGTTCTCTTTGCCTCCTCCCTGCCGCTGGCGATTATTGGCAATTTCGGGAGAATCTTCACCATCTTGATCCTTGCGCAATTGGGGATGGGAGAATTTGCGAAGAAAACGTACCATGATTGGGCGGGTTTATTGCTCTTTTTCCCAATTGCATTATCTGGACTCTATTTGGTTGATTATCTTTTGAATTTTAAGAATCGACGAAGGAGAAAAGTGAAGCGGTCTGTAAAAAGTACAAAATCAACAATGAAAGGGCCGGCTGCAGAATGAAAAGGCGAGCTGCGATTTTACTAGCTGTAGTGCTCACTTTTGTGGGAGTTGTCATTGCCTTTCCGAAAGGGGCTCAGATGAGAGCGTCGAGGCTCTCCAAAGAATTGCCTGAGCAGTTTGGAGATTGGTCAGGGAGGTCGCAAGAAGCGGGATCTCGTGAAAAGGCGGTCCTGGCGGTCGATACTGAATTTGAGAGAATGGAGTATCGTCACCTTGGGCAAACCAAGCCCCCCGTGCAGGTGTCGATTGTTTTTTCGGGGAAGAATTTGAGCCAAAGTATTCATCGTCCTGAAGTTTGTCTGCGGGCCCAAGGATGGGAGTTCGCCAGCGAGAGGTATTTTACCTGGGACGATATTCTTCCAAATGGAGAGAAATTGCCGGTGAAGGAAATCGTCTGCCGAATCGCGCGAATGGAGAGGAATGAAAGTGGTGACCCGGTTGCTGTGTTGTTGCCGAATGGAGAGCAGTCGTATGAGTGGAGAGCTTTTTATTATACCTTTTTCGGGCATTCTAAAATTGTCTCTGGGCACTACCAACGGACTGGTGAAGATATCAAAGACCGCCTCTTCAAGGGCTACGACCAGCGTTGGGCCTATGTAACGGTTTCTTCATTCATTTCCCAAAAATATGTTGATCAAGGTTTCTTGGTAGGTTCGTTGGAGGTTATGGATGAGGAAGAAACAAAGCAACATATCGTAGAGTTTCTGCAGGAGCTATTGCCTCTTATTGTGGCTGGTCCCGGTGAAGGGACGGACCCATCCCTTTCTGAAGGAGGGATATTGAATCATGAGTGATAGAGGGGCTAAGCAGCATTTATCGATTCAGGCTCTGCAGATCTTTGATGCGGTTCTTGTTTGGTGTTCTTTTCTTTTGGCGGCAGCATTTCGCGAGCCCCTTCGGTCAGTCCTGGGAATGACGGGCGGGGGAGAGACTGGTTTCGAGGGGATGACTTGGGTTGTCTTTGTTGCCGTTCCATTGACGCCCCTTTTGTTGGAAAAGTTTGGGCATTATGATCGCCTCTTGTCCAAGAGCGTCTCGCAGAGTTTTAATGGTCTTCTTCGAGGTGTTCTCTTAATGGTATTCGTCGTTGGGTGTGTCTCCGTATTTGGAAAGTTCGAAGGGACGAGACGGTTAATTTTAGGAACGGGTTTTACACTGGTGTTTGCCCTACTGGCAGTCAGAATGCACTGCACGACCAAGTTCTTGCGAAGAAGGGCGAAGGATAAAGGTTTTCTAGAGAGGGTCGTGCTCGCCGGGGGAGTTAAAGAAATTGAGGACTTTCTTAATGAGGTGGACTCCGAAGTCTATAGTGCCTGGCAAATTGTATCTCACTTCGATATTGATAAACATTCGACTGAAGAGCTTGAAAAGTTAATCTCCAACGAATCGGTTCAACGAGTGGTTTTTTTGGCCGGTCATACCGAGTTTGAAGTAGTAGCGCGGGCGGTGGAAGCTTGCGAAATCCAGGGCGTAGAAGCGTGGATCGGAGCGACATTTTTACGGACTCAGGTCGCGCGTCCCAGCTTTGATGTCATAGGCGGACAGCCAATGTTGGTATTTCGCTCAACCCCTGAATTGTCATGGCAGTTGTTTGCTAAAAAGGTGATCGATTATATTGGCGCCTTTCTTTTTGTGGTTTTCACCAGTCCTCTATGGCTCGCAGCGATCATTGGGATTCGTATCGCAAGCCCGGGTGCTCCGGCTATTTTTACCCAACAACGTGCCGGACTTTATGGGAAATCGTTTCGAATTTATAAATTTCGGACAATGGTGCCCGATGCAGAATCGCTTTTGGATAAAATTAAAGAGGAGCACGGGAACGAAGTAGATGGGCCGGCTTTCAAGTTGGAAGGGGATCCCCGGATTTTTCCCTTTGGCCGGTTTTTGAGGAAGTTCAGCATCGATGAATTTCCGCAAATGATCAATGTGCTGAAAGGCGAGATGAGCTTGGTGGGCCCCCGTCCTCTGCCTCTTCATGAGATCGATGCTATTGCAGATTCGGCTCATCGTCGTCGTCTTAGCATGAAGCCCGGAATTACTTGTCTTTGGCAAATTAGTGGACGAAGTGATATTACCGACTTTGATGAGTGGGTGAAGTTGGATGTCGCCTATATTGATCGTTGGTCGCTGTGGGAGGATTTTCGAATTCTCATCATGACGATTCCTGCGGTGTTGTTTAGCAAGGGAGCTCGGTAGAAAAATTCCCATGAGGAAAATTGATTGGTTAGTGGCAGCTCTGGGGATGATTGGTTTCATTCTGGTCGCCGCAACGGGCGTAGATTTGGTTTATACCCGGGTAGGCGCCGGGATGCTCGTATTGAGTGCCGCGGGCGTCTTCTACGCAATCCGGCCGAGTGAGAAATCCGGTCAGGGAGTGTTGGGGGTGATGGTCTTTTTAGGAGCCGCCTATTTCGCGGGGAGGGCTTTGCTGGTGGGACCTCTTGGTTTGGCTGTCCCGGATGTTGTTCAGGTCCTGTTGTTTCTTTTGGTGTATTTTTTGGTTTTGTATTCTCCGCCTCAATTCAAGCGGGTCATGATCGCGGGCTTGGGTGTGATATGCGTGGCGCATTTGGGAGTGGCGGCATTTCAGATGCCCGAGGAGAACAACTTTTTTGTGTGGAAAGAGAACCCTGAGAAGCTGGAATATTTAACGGGAATATTTGGTCACTATAATCCGTTTTCGGCCTTCCTGAATGGCTCGTTGTTTTTCTTCCTGTCTTATCTTTTCCTTGGAAAGAAGTGGGGAGTTAAAGCCCTTTTCGGTTTGTTGATTGTTGGAATTTTGTCCGGGGTGGTCCTGAGTGGCTCCCGTGGGGGCTGGGTTTCTTTGGTAATAGGAGCCATGGTTTGGATCTTTCTATTGATGGGCTATCTTTGGAAACGGCAAAGCAAGCTTTTGGGGCCGGTCGTATTGATAGGGTTTCTTTTCGTGATCGCGGGAGCTTTTTCGTCGGTTTGGATGGTGAAAAAGATCTCTTCGGAGCGAATAGGTCTGGAGATAGAACAAATGTGGGAGGTCCCACTCGATGACGGTGGGCGGTTGGCGATGCAGCAGATGGCATTTGAGATTTTTTTGGATTCGCCGGTTCTTGGGCAAGGCCCCCGCTCGTTTTCCTACCTTTCATTGGAAAATTGGGACCCGGATATGTTGTGGATTCGCATCGGCATGCCTGATTTTGCGCATAACGAGTATCTCCAAGCCTTGTCTGATTATGGGGCGGTGGGTTTCCTTATTATTATTGTTCTCTTGATCGCCCATGGGGTCTTGGGGACATTTCAAATTATTGGGAATCATGATGGGAGAAGGGAAGAGGACGATTTACCAATATGGCAGCTTGGTGCGGCAGCAGGTTTGGCTGCGATATTGGCGCAGTGCTATTTCAGTTTTTTGCTTCATGTGCCGGCGTGTATGGTTTTGGTTGCCTTGCAGTTGGGAATTTTGGGGAATGTTGAAGGACGGGGAAGAGCGTTGTTAGGTGTAAAGGCGTTGGGACGAATGATAGTCGTCAGTATTGCGGTGATTTCGGGTATCATGGGGTGGAGGTTTTCGAATGCTTTTTTGGACACTCAGGGGGCCATGGAGGAGTTCGGCAATGTCGTGGGCGAATCTGATGCTTTTTCATTGGTTTCCAAATTGGAGGAGGCGGGGCGTTTGAGTTGGGATCCCAAGGCCTCTGAGAGCGCCGGGCAGGCGCTGATGAGCTATGCGATGGTGTCGGATCAAAAACGTGATGTGGAGCAAGCGCGACGATTTCGGGAGCGCGCTAAGGTTTCCTTTGGAAAGGCGTTGCAATTAAACCCTCATTCTCCGGTTGCGCTGAGTGGAATGCCCCAACTTGATGACGCTCTTGGAAATTTTGAATCTGCAGATCGGGGACATCGTCTAGCGATGGAAAAGTTGTGGCCGCTGGAATTCCATCTCCGATCACAGTTTTTTGCCGCGCGAGGTGCCTACGCCCGTGGCTATGGTGCGTATAGGAAGGGGCTTAAAGGTCAGGCCGAGAATTTTTATCGACTGGCGAAAGACCGGTTAGAAATGCGTGGAAAGGTTTTTGGTCAGGAGAGGAAGGACTCTTACAATATGCGGGTTGCCCTCGAATCCTGGTTGGCCTTCCTGGAAGGGGAGCGGCTTTATCGAGAGGGGGATCGGGTTTGGAAGGAGGCGAGGCCTCGTGATCCGGAGCGTGCCTATGCTCTGATGTTGGCGGCGGAATCCCGATATAAGAAGTCCCGGAAGGTGGTTGAGCCGATTGATTCGCAGTGGAAAGCTGATTGGGCCAAGTTGAAGCAAAGTCTGGATATTTTTAAATTGGGGCGGGTGAAGCCGGCCAAGTTGAGCCCGGAAGCGGTTGAAGCAATCGCCATTCCTGAAGCGGTTCTTGCTTCCCCGGCTAAGAACCGTTAGTCCTCACTTACGCATGAATGGAAACTTCGGCATGAAACTCTTTACCGGGACTGCTCACCCGGCACTGGCGAATGGGATCGCTTCCTATTTGAAAAGCCATCTCGCCGATGTTTCGGTAACGGCTTTTCCGGATGGTGAAACCTTCGTTAAAATCAACGAAAATATCCGTGGTGAGGATGTTTACATCATCCAGCCGACCTGCCCTCCGACCAATCACAATTTGATGGAACTCATGATCATGGTGGATGCTGCCAAGCGATCGAGTGCTGGTCGGATTAATGCAGTGATTCCCTTTTTTGGCTACGCCCGTCAGGATCGTAAAGACCAGCCCCGCGTTCCCATTACGGCGAAGCTTGTGGCAGATCTTCTTTCGGCTGCCGGAGTGGACCGAGTTGTCACGATGGATCTTCATGCCGCTCAGATTCAGGGCTTTTTCAATATCCCTGTTGATCATCTTTACGGGAAGCCGATCGTCATTCGGGAACTTCGAGAGCGGTTCGGCGAAGATTGTTCAAATCTCACGGTGGTTTCTCCGGATGTGGGCGGAGTAAAAATAGCCCGCGCATATTCGGATGCTCTGGGAGCCCGGCTTGCGATCGTGGCGAAGCATCGGGTTTCGGCTACTGAGGTAGAGGCGATGCAGGTCATTGGCGATGTCGAAGGTCGGGATGTTGTCCTCGTTGACGATATGACTGAAACCGCGGGAACCTTGTGTGCTGCGGCAGAGATTCTCAAAGCAGGAGGAGCTAATCGTATTTTTGCCGCAGTGACTCACGCCGTTATTGGTGAACTTGGACATGAGCGCATTGAGAATTCGGTGATTGAGGAAGTGATCACGACAGATTCCACACCGGTGAATGCACGCGGGAAAGTGAAGCCCGTCTCGATTGCTCCCATTTTGGGAGAAGCGATCCAGCGAATTCACAATGGCGAGTCGGTGACTTCACTTTTTGATCTCGATGCTTGATTGCTTGCGTCTATTTTACAATATCATCATCTGTCCACAGAGTGCGGTCTTCTCCGGCCGATCGTAGTTGGAAAGAAAAACCAGACTGTTTGTGGAAAAAGATGGGAGATAACCATCTGTCCAGGATTTCTCCCTTTTCATTAAGGAAGCGGTGACTGCCGGGAATCCAAGCTAAGTGGTCCGGATTTTCCCCCCTTAAAAAATCAGTGATTTCCTTATTTTCAGGGAGATAAAAAGAATCAAAATTTTTAAAGACGAGCTGACAATCGGAAATCAGCGAATGAAGAAACTCCAGGTCGTCCTGGGGTTTTTTGGTTTCCGAGCCATAGTTTTCAAGAAAGAGATGTGGATCCACAACAAATCGAGGGGGAGGGTCGGGCAAATTGATGGATTCTTTCTGCTGATTTTTCGAGTCCTCCGCTTGGTTGGGGGTCTTTTTGACTTTGCTCGTGAGCCATATCGCCAAGAGGGCGAAGGATACAATCAAGACAAGTATCCCCGGTCGTTTCATGAGGCAAATAGGCCAAGAGGTGCTTCGCCGCCCGAGACATCATGAAATCTTGAGAGGTTGGGAAGAACCGTTGGGATGCTGCTTGGGGAGACTCCCATCCAGAGGGCTAGATCGGCGAAGTATTCATCCACGGAGATGGTGGGAATGAGGCGCCCTCGACCAAGATCCAATGAGCTTCCAAGTGCAAGGTCCGGATAGTCGCCAAAGACTTTTCCTCCGTTGATGTTTGCGGCTCCGCTCATTACGAATTGAATGCCTCCCCAGGCGTGATCCGAGCCGCCGTCATTTGATGAGAGAGTGCGGCCAAATTCCGATGAGGTGAAGGTTGTCACATCATCAGCGACTCCCAGAGTGTCGATGGCATTTTGGAATTCACCAAGTGCTTTGCTCAAATTAGCGAGTTGGGTGGGATGTCCTACAAGTGATCCGTGGGAGTCCCATCCACCAATTTGGACAAAAAAAGTTTGTCTGGATTTATTCAGGGTCTCGCGTGCAGCGATGGCTTTATAGACTTCTTCTAATTGGACGGAGAGTTCGTTGTCGGGAGAGAATGGAGGAGGATCCCCTAAATTAGGGTTTTCAATTGCTGATTTGTACTCCAGACCGGCTTCAATGGCCTCTTTTTTGGAGCTGCTGTAGGTTCGTTCGAATATATTTCGGTATTCAGCATCCAACATCGCTTCCATTGCTTGTTGCCGTGGGGCAAAGAATGGTTCATCCCACGCTCTAATTGCGGGTAGATCGCCAGGGGTGATCGTAAAAGGAGTGACTGCGCTTCCGCTCTGAAAAACATTCACTCCTGCAGTTGAAATGTTCATGGAAACCTTTGAGCTTCCGTTTAAGTCGCCAAGAATTTGTGACATTCGCCCTCCCCATCCTTTGAGGGGGTTTCGTGTCTCTGGAAGGCTGGATTGCCAATGTTTTTGTTGATCCGAGTGGGAAAACAGGCCGAGAGGCAGTTTGGCGCTGTTATTTTCAACCTCCTGTTTGGTAGTTGGTCCGACCAGTGTTCCGATATTGGCCACGAAGGAAAGACGCTGGTTCTTGAAGAGGCCTGCAATTTCAGGCATCGCATTGTTCAAACCGAGCTGGCGACCATCATCAAGAGGAGCAGGAAGAGATGTGAAAGCATCGAGTGGAAGAGCGATTTGCCCCCTGGAGAGTTGGTAGGATGCCCACGATTCACCTTCGATCGGCGTGAGCATATTGAAGCAGTCGTTTCCCCCGGCTAGAAACACACAAACCAATGCCTTGTAGCCGGGTTCTGGTGTCTCTTCTGCAGCGAGGCTTCCGGTGATTCTCAGGTTTAGAATCGACGATAGAACTGAGGTGGAGCAAAACGAGGCTCCCAAGCTTTGCTTCAGAAATGAGCGTCTTGTTTGATTCATCAATGTGTTTAGCGGATAACGGTGAAGTCCGGAGAGGAGCAAATAAGGTGGAGTGCTCTCAGAACTCTGGTTTGAGGCGGCATTGAGCCGGTGATTGCTGTTTTGATGGTTTCTCTGGTTTGATCAGACATTTCGCCCCATGTCAGCTTCAGGTCGAGTTCATCCAAAAGAGCATCGGGATCATCCGCCAATTCGATGAGAGGGGATTTGTCAATTTTGAGGCCAAAGAAACCGCTTTCGGTAATTTCCCGAAAGAAGTTATCGCTTGTGAGGAGTTTGGAAGTAGTGGCGATTTGAAGTTCCGGGCTTGTGAGTTTACGAAGGCGCATTTCACCGGCAGGTTGATAGTCGGGAAGGTAGAAATTGAAAACCGAAGGGGGAAGGCTGGGGAATTGACCGATCTCTTCCAGCATCCTACCAACTAAGGGAACGTATTGATCGTTGGCCGTTGTGGGATTGAATGCTCGAAGAACGTGTGTTGTCCGGATAAAGGGCTCTCGAACTTTTCCACTTTGATCTCCGCTTACTCCCGCGGTTCTGACCTCGGGATCCAAGAGGATGGCTTCGATGACCCGATGGAGTGCCCCTCGCTGAGTTCCAAAATTCCACGCTCCCACGACCCGGGTCACATACTCGGGGGATGGATTGGAAGAGGTGAAGCGTTGAATGAGCAGTTTGGAAATAAATGGGGCGGTATTGGGATGGTCGACAAGGGTATCGAGAGCGAGTTCGACTTCATCCCTGGCCGAGAGTTGTTCGTTTTCATCAACAATCCCGTCACCGTTGGTATCTTCTGATATAATGACACCCGAAACAATTTTCTTTTCTCCGGGTTCGTGTTCTTCGTCGAAAATTTTCATGGGGGGATAATAGTCAGTCCCTCTGGTCGCACCAAAAAAACCGGTGGCGGGAAGTCCCAGGTGTGTGCCATGGGTAAAGCCGGTGAAGACTTTCGCCAGCTCGGTGATCGTTTCATTGTCGTAGCTTGGAATGTCAGCCCCTTCCAAGTCGACTTTTCTGCTACCATCTTCGTTAAGTTCCCAGAGCCCGATCGTGAAGAGTTGCATCAGCTCGCGGGCGAAATTCTCATCTGGAAATCGAGCGATCGAGGGATCGGATTTTCGATTTTTCAAATGTGAAAGATAAAAGCCCATGACCGGGCTGTAGGTCATGTCATTGATGACATCGCGATAGTTGCCAAATGCTCTCGAGAGGAGCTTGTCATAGTGGGTAGCTTGAGTAATCGAATTATCGCCTACCACATTTCCACCTTGAAAGCCCGCGACGACAATCTGGCTCAGGGCGTAGGCTGTTCGCTGTCTCAGTTGGTCGTTTCTTGTAAAGATGGTCCGCCATAAACCTTCTCTCCATAATTGGGCGGTAAAACTTCGGTGGTTCTGAAACATAATGCTTTTTGTTTCAGAGATTGCTTCGGAGTAGATTTGACGGTCAATCCAAGCCCCCATACCGATGGAAGTGACTTCATTGATCAGTTCCTCTGTAGGTCCAAATGTCGATTGCACCAGAAAGCGTGCCGCCTCTTTTCGAGTTGGGAGTCGGCGAGGGATTTCCTGTCCGCCCCGGATTACAGCTCCGCCCTCCTGCTCGATTCGCCTCAGAGCCAGAGCGTAATCGTTTCTGCCAGCCACGGTTGAGGTGAATTGTAACTGATCATTATAGCCAAGTTGATACTCCTCCCAGGCATTCAGGCCATCACCATCCTGATCAATGTCGGTGACATTCAGCCGGATGATGTTTCCTTGAGCCAGATCATCCGGACTGTGTGTAATTTCGATGAAATGAGGGCCGGAGCTTACCGAGGGAGGCATTTCGGCAATACTCTCCCAAACGTGGGTTGTGACATTAAATTTTTCGATGCGGTAATACTTTCCGCCCACTCCTGACCAGTTGACAAAAACACCAGCTGGGGCTGTGGTGATGTTTTCGATTTTTAAATAGTCGTTGGCATCCAAGGGATTTGTTCCCGCGATTTGCTCATTGAGATTATTGACGCCGTCACCGTCGGGATCATCCAGATCATTGCCTATCTCAGGATAGGAAAGTTGCCAGAGCTCAGAGGCGTTATCACCGTCTAAATCGAGCATTGCCGAAACCTTGGTCATCGATCCTGTGACAATTCCCAAGAAAAAGAGAGCTTCCTTTATGCGCACCTTGCTATTCATTGCTCTACTTGTTGCAAGTAAAGAAGAGACTCGGACTATGGGATCTGTCAAATGTTATCCTGTCTTCGGGGATGTATTGCGATCAGCGGGGGAGAAGACGCCATGGGATCGGTAGGAGATGAGCCTGCCCCAGCTTCGATCAAGTTGGACCACCCATCTTGGTCAAGGTCATCCAAGGATTTAAGCTCAGTGAGAATTTGGTGTCCGGAAGAGGATAAGGCCAAGGAATTTTCAAGTGAAGACGAAGGGAATCCATCATCATCACCAGATGGAAATTTTTCCGATAGCCCGTAAGAAGGGCATGGATCTGATAAGTCGCTCCGAGTGGGTCAATGACTGGAAAGACCTCATGTTTTAACTGCGTTGCCCACACCCAAACGATTACAACAATACTGAGGAAATAGCATATTAAGATAATAGTTGGGAAACTCGACATTAGTATACGTTTGGATAAATTATAGCTCCGGGCAAACCTAATTCACCTCGCCCGGCGGTGAAAAAGGCGCATTGGGCAAAAAACAGGGATTGACTAAAGGGCATACCTCAGTTTACTCACCCGCCCCGCGCGGCACCATCCGCCGGAAATTAACCCATTTTAACCATGGCTAAGACCCTTACCTTATCAGCAACTACCCGCCAGCGCACTGGTTCGGGCGTTCTCAAGCAAATGCGCCGCGAAGGCCAACTTCCCTCCGTGGTTTACGGTAAGGGCCAGGAAAATCTCAACATCAAGGTCGATACCAAGACCTTGACTGACATGCTCGCACACAGCGCTTCCGAGAGTATTTTGGTGGATCTCGAAATTGATGGGGGCAAGACCCAGTCGGCGTTCCTTCAGAGCACCCAGCACGATGCCCTGACCGGAGCGTTGGTTCACGCTGACTTTTTAGCCGTAACCGAAGGCATGGTGATTACCGCCAGCCTTCCTGTTGAGGTTCACGGCGAGCCAGAGGGTGTGAAAGCCGGTGGTGTTCTTGAGCAGCTGATCCGCGACCTTGAGATTTCCTGTTCGCCGAAGGACCTTCCTGAGATCATTCACGCCAATATTGAGCACCTCGAACTGGGTGATTCGATCTCAATTTCTGATCTCGACCTCCCTGAAGGCGTGACTCCGACTCTTGCTGGTGACGTTCTCGTTGCGATCGTTAATGAGTCTCGCGTGACCAAGTCCGAGGAGGCTGAAGAAGGCGGCGAAGAGACAGAAGAAGCTCCAGCCGAAGCCCCAGCTGAAGAGGCCGCCGCTAAATAAGCTCTTCTCCCTACATTTTTACAGCGCCCGGTTGCCTATGGCAGCCGGGCGTTTTTTAATGTCTTCTTCCAGAAACCTCCTAAAGTCCCGCCGTGAGCCTAAAATGTATCGTGGGATTGGGAAATCCCGGAGAAAAGTATCTCAAGACCCGTCACAATGTGGGTTTTCGGGTGCTCGATGTTCTTGCTGACCGGGCCGGGGCTTCTTTTCAGCCGGTATCGAAATGGGAGTCCCGGATTTGTAAGGTTGGAGATCTCATGCTGGTGCAACCGCAGACTTTCATGAATGAAAGTGGCCGGGCCATTGGCTCCCTCGCCCGGTTTTTCCGATGGAAACCGGAGGAGATTCTCGTGGTCTTCGATGACGTGGCGCTGCCGCTCGGAACTTTGCGTTTCCGCATGAATGGCGGGCATGGAGGCCATAATGGCGTGCGTTCTCTGCTGGCTCATCTGCCACATGATCAATTTGCCAGATTGAAAGTCGGTATCAGCGGATCCACCGGGGAGGCTCTCGTGGGGCACGTCCTGGGCACATTTAGTCTCGAAGAACGCGAACTCCTCGAAAACACGCTTGCAAGAGCAGCCGATGCTGTGCAGCTTGCCGCTTCGAGTGGAGTCGAAAAAGCCGCTAACGAGTTCAACACTCGTTCACAAAAAAAACCGCCTAAAGAAACGGAAGATGAATCGCAAATACGAGGGCATGATCGTCCTGAACACCCAGGGGAATGAAATTAGCGTTGACGAGCTCGTTAGCGCTGTTGGCAAGGAGATCGAAGAAGAGGGCGCCAAACTCGACGAAATTAAGCAAATCGGTCGCCGAAAGTTCGTTTACAATGCCCGCAAGCTCGACGGAGGCCACTATGTGAGCTACAAATTCGAAGCAGATTCAGATGTTCTTGAAAAGATCCAGGCTCGCCTGACTCACAACGATGCGGTGCATCTTCAGCACTATCAGCGTCTTTCCTAATAAAATCCTCACCCCTCAATCATTATGGCCAGCGTCAATAAAGTTATGCTTCTCGGGAACCTCACCCGCGATCCTGAAATCCGTTACACCCCGAAAGGGACCGCAGTTACTGACTTGGGGATGGCCATTAACCGGATTCGTACCGGCGACAACGGGGAACGCATCGAGGAAGTCACCTATGTGGACGTCACCCTCTGGGGGCGCTCCGCTGAGCTCGCCGGACAGTATCTCAGCAAAGGCCGCTCGGTCTTCATCGAGGGTCGTTTGCAGCTCGACCAGTGGGACGACAAAGCCACCGGTCAGAAGCGCAGCCGTCTCCGTGTTGTTGGAGAGAACATGCAGTTTATCGGCGGCCAGGGACAAGGGGGCGGTGGCGGAAATGCTCAGGGTGGTAATCAGCAACAATCGAAACCCGCCCAGCAACAACAGCAGCCGTCCGGAGATTCCGCCCCACCGCAAAGCGGAGGAGCAGCGGCATCAAGCTTCGACGATGATGCCGACGACATTCCGTTTTAGGATCTGGGCAATTTCCAAACAAATATTTTCAAAGGGAGCTTTTACCGGCTCCCTTTTTTATTTGGCCGGATTTGTTTCAGTAGGTGGACGACATTCTTGGTCGCGGGTTGATCACGACTTCACTGGCATTGGTTCGATGGTGACCTATTTAGTAAAGTAAATCGGTTTTCTAAAATGAGTCAGGGCATTTCCAGTAATTCGAATCCTCCGATGGTAGCTTTTGTTTTGCTGTTGGCGGTCTGAAGCACGCCGACAACAGAGCCAAGTCGCACGCTGAAAACTGGAGAGCCGCTCATGCCGTCGGCGGCGAATGCCTTCTTGGTTTCGAGGTAGTAGTGGTGGTCTTTGGAAGTTGGAGTTTGGTGTACGGTGCCGGGGATTTTCTGACCGCGATTGAGGATGACAACTTCGTCTCCCCTGCTCACGGATGGTTCGGGGTGGTAGGGCAGAGCGGTTTTTTCGCCGATGTTGTCGGAGTTGAATTTGAGAACGCGGAGGTCTTTCTGATGGTGGATTTGTTTTCCGACGATGACAAAGTCATCGCTTTCGTGCCGAACGAGTTTGATGCCCGGAGAATTGTTTCCCTGATGAATGGAACAGGCGAGGTAGAGTTTACCTTCGTGATCAAAGTGGAAGAAAGTGCCTTTGGCATTTTCCCGATGGAGGGTGTGGTAAGTTGGGGGTGCGGCCACAGCGGGTTTGGGATCCGAGCAGGAGCAAACAAGGATAAAGATGAGAAGGGAAAGTTTTTTCACGTTGTCGCTCTTTGACCTTGGGATCGAGTTTGCCGAGACAGTGTTCATTGGAAATCGGGGGAGCGCGATGAACTGCAATACTGGCAATGCGCTTTAGGCAGCTGAATTTTGCGGCCGTTACATCACTTGATTTTACTACGATGAGTATCAAAGAAATTCCAAATCTCCTCGGCAGTGCTGACATTCTTATTGCCGAGGTAGGGTGGCCAAGTGTGTCCAATACTCTCGAACTCATAAAGTTTCATTTCGGTGTCATCGTTTTCTGTTTGCCATTTCTTGAGGACAAGGCCTTTGCGGAGTTGGCGACCTCTCGTTTTGTCGTCTGGCACTGCGGGTGTCAGAGCAAGGCCCTTGGCCCATAGATTCATGACGGCCTCGATGCCGTAGTACGCGCCCCAGCCGTCTCTATTGTCGAGGTCACCTTCCCACAAAGTTATTTTGTCGTCGCGACTGTGGATCGCTAAGATCGAGGTTTGCCTCGTTGGATTGAGTCCTTTCCCCCATGACACCATCATCGTCCCGGCGACCGGGGCGATTGCTTTGACAAAGGGCTTTTTTTGGCTGGCCAGGAAATAACTCATGTCGCCACCATTTGACATGCCGGTTGCGAAGACGGCGTCGGGATCAAGCTTGAGGTCCTTCACGAGGCGATCCCGGAGGGTTTTAATAAAGCGAACATCGTCAACCTTGCAGCCGCGTTGGAATTCATAGTCGACCTGAAACTGAGTCGTTTTGTCAGGATTGGTTTCACGCGTGGCATTCGGGTAAACGGCAACGAAGTTTTGCCTCTCGATGAGCGCGCTAAAGCCACAGTCTCGTTGCGCCGCTGCGGCGGAGCCACCAGTCCCGTGGAAGACCATGACGAGGGGAGCTCCGGCTTTGAGCTCCGGGGGAATTTCGAGGATGAACGTTCGCTTTCGCTCGTCGACTGTCAGGGTGCGCCTTCCGTTCTTCCAGGGGGATTCATCTGCTGAACCTGTGGTTGGCGCGAAGCATACGGCGGAGAGGAGAGGGAGAGCTTTCCACTTGAGAGAGAGCGTCATTTTCCTGATCGCTTGAAAACCTAATTGCATTCGTTTCATCACTTTTCTCTTAGTCAAACCATTCGTCTTCAGGATTGAAAGTGGGGACGGCGGTGTTGATGAGTTTCATTTTCCCCACGGCGCGATGGCGGCAGCCGGGCTGGATCATGATGGTGGTCATGGGTTTGACCGGAAGGCGCTCGCCGTCGAGTTCGATGAAGGCCTCACCCTCCACTTCGAGGATGAGATAGATCTCGGTGAAGGTCTTGTGATAGTGCGTCTTGGCATCGAGAGAAATATCAACGTAGTGAATCGACGCGGTCGGATTATCCGGTGTTGCAAAAGCGCGCTTGGACATTCCGCAGGGGCAGGGGACGGCCTCTATTTCGTCGAAGTGGGCGATGCGGTAGTTCATGTTCAGATTACCGGGAGAGGTCTTCGATTATTTCAAGCCGATATGGCACATGGTGTGGTTCCTTTTTAAAGATATGAAAACCAGGACCCCGACATCTTATTGATCAGGTGCTTTTACGCATTCCTTATGTTGGCTGGATCAGGTTCTGCCTCATGTGCAGGATGAACACGGAGGAGGAAGAATTCTTATCCCTTGGCTTGGTCGAGAATATTGTAGCGGGAGGCCGTTAGCTCAGCCCCAACGGCCGCTGACTTGCTCGATCCAATTGCGGGCAATGAGTTCGTGTCCCCGGGGCAGGGGATGCACGCCATCCCAGATCCATTGTTCGGGCGGAGCGACTTTGGCGGCGGCGTTAAAAACTTCCTGAGTTTTGATAGGAACCGGGTGGGAGTCTTTCGCGAGAGAGGTGATGATAGGGGTGAGTTTTCTCCGCCCCGGGAGGAGATCTGCCGGAACCCTTCTTTTTCGAAATACAGGTTTGACGTCGTAGGGATTAAATGCAACTAAGTTGCGTTATGCGAATCATAGGTATAAGTATGTTAGCGGCGTTGCCGGTTTTGGGAGAGTTGAAATTGGAGCCGACATTGCACATGCGGGCTATTGCGGGAGAGAGTTCTGCGGATCATCTCGAAGACTTGGCTTCCCATGGTCACGATCCGAACAACAACTTTGCGCTCCAGGGTTTGGAGTTGGGAACGAGTCTGTACTATGGCGATGACATCTCTGGGTTTGTGAACATGAATGCGTTCTCCACTCCGGACCATAAGATGGAAGCGGAATGGGAAGAGGGCTTTTTAAAGTATACGGGAGTTGATGGTTTCGAAATTCGTGGTGGACGATTCTTGAACCGTCTGGGAGGTCAAAATAACCAGCACTTGCACAGCTGGGATTTTGTTGATGCCAATCTCTCGACTGGATTATTTTTGGGTGAGGAAGGGCTGCGCACTGATGGCGGAGAACTCAACTGGATCAGTGAATTCGACACAGGTTTTTTAGCAATTTCCGGAAGCTTTGGTGAGGCTGTCCAGCATAGCCATGGTCATGGAGAAGAGGATGATCATGGTGATGAGGATGACCATGGTGATGAGGATGACCATGGTGATGAGGATGAGCACGGGCATGGAGAAGAAAGCGAGAATGCTTATTTTTCCGGGGACCTCGCTACTATCCGTGTTTTATTTGGATACAATCACAATGATTTTCACCAGCACCGCTTTGGCTTGAATGGTGCATGGGGAGAAAACGGCTATGGGCATGATACTTCTATTTACTCGACCGACTATACCTACACCTGGAGGGAAAAAGGGTTGGAATCAGGAGGGAAGGAAATTTCCCTCGGTCTCGAATATTATCTCAGGGAAGTGGAGTGGGAACATGCTGAGAATGCGTCCAATCGTGGCAAAACCTCGCAATCAAGTTTGATGGCGATTGCGAAGTATCGTTTCTCCGATGAATGGGTCGGCGATTTTCGATATGGATGGATCGAAGGAGCGGAAGCTGGAGCGGAAATCGACGAGGGCGAAGTGGAGTATGCCTTCGCATCGGAGGAGCGGAAGCGACTTTCCCTGGCCTTAACCCGCGAAATTGATCTCTACAAAGATACCAGATCCTGCGTGCGCTTGCAGTATAATCACGACGACCTTGAAGAGGGTTCCGAGAATTCTGTTTGGTTGCAGTTTGGATTTGATTTCGGGCCCGGGGAGGTTCGGTAGGGCTCATTCACTCCGGTAGGAGTTTACCTTAGGCCGTGGCTTACTAGCTTGGGAAAGTGACAATTTGTCATTTCATCAAGCGAAATTGGAGCCTGGGAATTTTATTCCCAAGCTTCAGTAAGGCTGCCTTGGCGGATGCCGAACAGGGGGAAGAAGACGAAGCGGGCCAATTGTGGAAGTCAGTCGGTGGAAACCACAGCGGTCAGTTTTCTGTTTGCTTGCGAAGCCAGTCGTCGAAATCGAGAAGGAGCTTTTCTTTAATGTCCTGATCGACTTCAACCTCCATCGGACTGACCTCGATATCGATGGTTTCCCCGTCGCGTTGCACCACGAGAGCCACTTTTTTTCCCGGGGCTTGTGAGGCGAAGATCTTCCGGATTTCCTCTTCGGGGAGATTTCTGGGAAATGGTTTCCCGTTGAGAGCGAGGATGATGTCTCGTGCCTTGAGGCCATCGCGTTTGGCCGGGTGGCCATCCACGACATCGATTAGCACGACTCCGGAGACAATCTGATTTTCAAATTTGGACGCTCGATTCAAGAGAAAGGTAAATCCGAAAAGTGATTTCGTGGTTTTGAATTTCAAGCCCAACGCGACCTCACGAAGTCGTAGGCGGATTTCAGGATCTTTGGTTTTTTTCAGAAGAGGAGGGATCTCTTTGAGAAAGCTGTCAGGATTCTTTTTGGCAAAGGCCTGGATTTTTTCCATGGCTGCTTGGCGCGTTTTGAATTCGGGTGCGCTGAGGTCAGGGAGGAATTCTGCAATGCGGGGCTCTTCTCCATGGACCAAGCCAAGGAGAAAGCACGCAAGAAGAAGATGCCTGATCATGATATGGGAAGTTTGGCCTCGATCTTGGAATTAGGCCAGCGGTTTTAGGAGTTCCTGAAGCGATTCCAGATCGGGCTTACTCTGGCTGGCACCGGAGAGGAGGGAGTCGGCGAGGTGGGATTTCTTTTGCTGGAGTTGGTGAATGCGGTCTTCGACGGTGCCATTGCAGATGAGTTTGTGGACGAAGACGGGTTTGTCCTGGCCGATACGGTAGGCGCGGTCGGTAGCTTGGTTCTCGGCGGCGGGATTCCACCAGGGGTCGAAGTGGATCACCGAGTCGGCGGCGGTAAGGTTGAGGCCGGTGCCGCCGGCTTTAAGGGAGATGAGAAAAATGGGGATGTTTTCGCTCTGGAATTTCTCGACGAGATCGCCGCGGTTTTTGGAGGCTCCGGTGAGGAGGAGGTAGCGAATGCGGCGGGCGGTGAGCTCGCGTTCGATGAGCGCAAGCATGGAGGTGAATTGCGAAAAGAGAAGGACGCGGCGGCCTTCGGCGAAGAGGGTCTCGAGGAGCTCGAAGAGGTAGTCGAGCTTGGCTGACTTGTCGGTTTTTTTGGCCTCGCCGGGTGGGAGTTTGAGAAGGGAGGGATGGCAGCAGATTTGACGAAGCTTTAAGAGGGCGTCGAGGATGGCGAACTGGGATTGCTCGAGTCCTTGTGCGGAGATCGCTTCGCGAACTTTTTTGTCCATGGTAGCGCGGACCGTTTCGTAGAGGTCGCGTTGGGCCGAGCTGAGTTCGACTGGATGAACGAGGATGGTTTTGGGCGGGAGTTCTTTGGCGACCTGATCTTTGGTGCGGCGAAGAATGAGCGGGGCGAGGCGGGCGCGGAGGAGATCGCGGCGCTCGTCGTCGTCTTCTTTTTCGATGGGAGTTTGGTAGAGCTTGCGGAATCGGTCGAGCGAGCCGAGGAGGCCGGGAATGAGAAAGCGGAAGAGCGACCAGAGTTCGCCAAGGTTGTTTTCGATGGGGGTGCCGGAGAGACAGAGGCGCTGGCGGGCCTTGAGCTGGCAGGCGGCCTGGGAGACTTTGGCGGAGGGGTTTTTGATGTGTTGCGCTTCGTCGAGTATGGCGATGGCGAAGTCGTGCTTTTTGAGTTCGTCGATGTCGCGTTGTAGTAAGGCGAAAGAGGTAATGACGATGTCGGCGTGGGGAATGTGGGAGAAAACGCGTTTACGCTGTGGGCCGTGGAGGATGAGCGGGGTGAGGGAAGGCGTGAATTTTTTGGCCTCGGACATCCAGTTGGGGACGACGGAGGTGGGCGCGATGACGAGGACGGGGCCTTTTACGCCGCGTTGTTTTTGCTGAAGAATGTGGGTGAGGGTTTGCAGGGTTTTTCCAAGGCCCATGTCATCGGCGAGGATACCGTTGAGATCGTGGGCGGAGAGGAAGCGCATCCATTCCACGCCGGTTTTTTGGTAGTCGCGGAGCTCGGCGAGGAGGCCTTCGGGTTGTTCAAAATGGCTTTCGTCTTCCTCGTCTTTTTTGAGGCGGGTGCGGAGCTCGACGAGTTCGGGGGGAGGGTCAATGGGGAGGGCTTCGTCGTTGAGGAGCGCGGCGGCATCGAGAGGATGAAGCGAAGGTGCTTTCGGGTCGGTCAGCGAGGCGAGGTGGTGGAGGATGGTGCGAAGTCGCCCGGCGGGGACCTGGAGGGCGCCGCCGCTGGGAAGATAGATGAGGTGGGTTTCGTTGTCCTCGAGATCCTGGAGTTGGTCGAGCGTGTCGCCTTCGAGGAGGCCGGTGAGGATGGGAAGGAGGTCGAGACGTTCACCATCGAGATCAATGCCGACCGAGAGAGTGAACCAACCGCCGGGAGTGGGTTCGAGCGAGGCGTGGAGTTCTTCGTCATTGAGGCGATGGACCTGGAACCCGAAGTCGGAATCGATTTCTATTTTCCAGCCTTTCGCTTCGAGCATGGGCACGGCCTTGGCGCGGAACCAGGGCCAGTAGACCGCGGGAGTGGAGAGGTGGGGTTCGGGAAACCAACATCCTTCGGCGGAGAATTCGGCGGATTGTTTTTTGGCCAGGGAGAGAAGGAAGCGGTAGGTGGGATTGGTCGAGAGATTGGTGAGGCCGAGTTGGGTGAGCTCTTCCATGGCGCGGAACTCGGCGGCCCGGTCGCGGGGGAGGGGGGATTCCTCGCTGGATTTGATGAGGGGAAATTCGTGCGGTCCGTAGCGGACGACGGGGCGGGCGACGAGCCAGGTATCACGTTGTTTTGACTTGAGAGCCTGGAGGAGAAGTTGGACCACGCGTCCGGAGGTGGGTTCCTCGGCGACTTCGATGTGAAAGGTTGGGGTGAGGACTTCTTCGGAAGCCTTCGCGGCTGGAGCGGAGGTTTTCTTGGGAGCTGGCGCGACCTCGCCTCCTCCGCGAAGAAGTCGGGCGAGGGTATTCGGGCGAGAGGCGCGGAGTAGGGCCGCGGCGGCATGTGGGCAGTGCGGGCCGTAATCGCAAGTGCAGGAGGTGTCGAATTCCCAATGAGTGTCGGACTCGGGCCAGAGGTTGACTTCGACATCGTGATCGTCGACGCGGCAGGTCAGGATGAAGCCGTCCTCGATTTCCTCGAGATTGAGGGCACTAAGGAAGCGGGGCGAGGAGAGTTTCTTTCCATGCGCCAGGATGTGCTCGTCAAAACGATGGTGCCAATCCGCATCAGAGAAGAAGGAGTCGAGGTCACCGGCCACGAGAGGAGACTATGTTGGGCGAAGGAATTAGCGAAGGCAGGAATTACTAAATGAGGGACTCGATCCCCTGGCGCTCTTCCTGTTCGCGGTTGGGCTTTCCGCAGACGAGTCCGCAGAGCTGGAAGACCATGGGCCCGGCGACGGAATAGATCACCCGGACGCCGCCTTTTTGTGCGAAAGGAGGCATGACTGCACCGGAATTGCTGAGGGTTTTCAATTTGGCTGTAATTTTGCAGGAAGCGCTTAGAGTGTCCCTTGTGTTGACGCGATCTCATTCTCTTTTTTTTATTCTTGGGCTCTGCTTTGGCTCTTTGCTTCAGGCTTATGAAATTCAACTGAAGGTGCCCGGGGTGGCGGATGATGTGTTGGTTTCGTTTCCGGAGAATCACGATCCCGCCAAGTCCTGGCCGGTGGTGTTTTCTTATCATGGATTCAATGCCAAGCCGGAGTGGAAGATGACGCGGGCGCACACCGGACCGAAGGATTGGATCGTGGTGGGGATGGGGTATGTGCAGCGGGGGAAATACAAAATTGAACCGGCGGATCTTGCAATGGAGGTGAAAGCCTTCCGCTATGTTCGTGACGAGCTGGCAAAGTCGCAGGGGCTGGACCTCAAGCGCGTCTACTTGGCGGGATATAGCAAGGGTGGCTGGATGACTGATACGCTCTTGCAAGCCGAGCCGGGGATCGCGGGAGGAGCGATCCTGATGGGTGGGCACATTGACTCGCGGATGAAGAATCCCGCGGCGCTCGATAAGAAAACGAAGGTATTTATCGGAGTAGGTCGGATGGACCCTAACTACCTTTTCTCGCTCAAGGCGCTGGTGCATTACCGGAGCAGGGGATTTCAGACCTTCATCGAGCCATGGCCCGGTTTGCAGCATGAATTCCCGAAAGAAGGTTCGGTGGGATTGCGGGAATGGTTTGCGCTGGAGAATGGCGGGAAGCCGGATGAGGCCGCTTTGAGTGCGGAGTTAAAGACAATCCTTTCCTTGTCGCCGAAGGAGGCCTGGACTCAGTTGATCGCATTCAAAGATCGTCCCTTTTGCAATGTTGCCGGAATCGCTTGGTCGAAGAAAATTGTCACCGAGTTGGCGCGTCTGGAGAAAAATCCCGAAGTGGCCTTTGAGGTGAAGGTCCGGAACAGCCATCGCCAGCTCCTCGCCCGCGAAGCGAAGATGCGCACGCTTGAAGAATTGCAGCGTATCAATGCGGCCTACGGGAAACTTGCGGCTGCCAGCAATGGCTCACCACGTTCCGCGGTAATTGAGCATGATTTCACCCGTGTTCAGGCTGTCTTGAAATCGGCCGGTCCGGCGCCTGCTGCCACCCCGAAGCCAAAACCAAGCCCCCTGACTCCGAATTTCCCCAACGATGGCCGGAGGGTTCCGGGGAATCCCCTGGTGCGCTGAGAGTTGGTTGAGCTAGCGTGTCGTAGGCCTATTCGGCGCTCCCCGAAAGGATCGAATGAAATGTCAGGCTGTCGGAATATGTGGGTGTGATGGAGATGCGGGCTGCACCGGAGTCCGGTGTTTCCGTGGCTGGGAATGACAAGGGCGCGCCGGGATGACGCGAATCCACCTGTTTTTTCGCTGGTCTGGTGGTCCCGGGTGGAATTGGATGGGTGAATGATGAAGATACGATTC
This sequence comes from Verrucomicrobiaceae bacterium TMED86, assembly GCA_002172625.1. Lineage (GTDB taxonomy): Bacteria > Verrucomicrobiota > Verrucomicrobiia > Verrucomicrobiales > Akkermansiaceae > SW10. The sequence continues at coordinate 30,394 of NHEN01000070.1, forward strand.
GGTGCCTTGTTGTTGGGATTGGGAATTTGTTTGTCCGGGTGTGGCAATAAGGAGGAGGATGGGAAGAAATCCTATGCCTTGGTCACGACCGGGGTGGCGAGTTTTTGGGACATTTGTAAGAAGGGCGGCGAGGATGCCGGGGCCGAGCTGGGAGTGCAGGTGGAGGTCTTGATGCCGAATGGAAGCACGGAGCAGCGCAAGGCGCTGGAGGATCTGCTCTCAAAAGGAGTGGATGGCATGGCGGTGGCCGCGATCGACCCGGAAAACCAGTCGGACATTTTCGATGAAGTGGCGCAGAACGCGCTTCTGATCACGATGGATACCGATGCCCCTTCGTCGCAGCGCAGGGTCTATATCGGGATGGACAATTACGATGCCGGTTGGATGGGCGGAGAGTTGGTGAAGGAAGCGCTCCCCGACGGCGGTGAGGTGATTCTCTTTATTGGACGCTTGGAGCAGGACAACGCCAAGCGTCGTCGTCAGGGTGTCATCGATTGCCTGATGGAGCGTGAGAAGGATCCCACCCGCTATGATGCCCCGGGGGAAGTGGTGAAGGGCGAAAAGTACACCGTGCTG
>NHEN01000071.1 GCA_002172625.1 Verrucomicrobiaceae bacterium TMED86
AAATTGTTTTACTTTGGCGAGTTCCTCGGCGCTTGCTTCACTTCGGCTGATGCGAAGAGGCATGCCCCGCATGAGGACGATGCTACGGATGTGGCTTTGAGAAGGAATAGTTGTGCCACTTACGTCTTTGGAAAGAGTCCACCATTTGGATTCGGTGAACTTCTGGCGAAGGGGATCGCGGATCGTTTTATTGTAAGTGGCGCGGTCGATGGTGGCTTTCTCGGTGGTGGAAACTCCGACGATCTGCGTGGTCGGGATTTTCCGCATCAGCGAATAGAACTCGGCCAACTCTTTGGAATCTTCCGAGTTGCTATTGTAGACGACAAGGATGTGTCCGGGTTGGAGCGGTGCCGGGGCGGCGAGGACCGGAACGATCAGGGCAAGAAAAAGGAGGAGGCGCATCATTTGATAAGATTAAGGCTGAGGCGGTCGTATGCCAGCGAAACATTCGGTGAGAGAGATGCGGAGACTTCCTCGCGGTTAATTTCGTGGGAGAGATGAGTGAAGTGGGATTGCCGGGGTTTGAGCTCCTCGATGGTGGCGAGGGCTTCGTGGATAGTCATGTGGGTGTGATGATCTTCGTGGCGAAGGGCGTCGATGATAAGGATGTCAAGGTCCTGAAGGAGGGCGAGAGACTCGGGTGGGATCGTTTTAACGTCGGGGAGGTAGGCCAGGGAAAGGTGATCGGGGAAATCGAAGCGAAAGCCGTGGGTGCGAACCCAGCCGTGTTTAACCTCGATCGGGGTGATTTTGAGGCCGTTGAATTCGAAGGCGTCTTCAAAAGGGCGTGGGTCGGGATGGACGTAGCCACGTTGTTCGCCTTTGTTGAGAAAGGCCCAGGGGAACATGCGTTCGAGGCCGCCAAGCGTTTCGGGAGATCCGTAGAGCGGGAGGGCATCGTCGCGATGCCAGCAGAAGGCGCGGATTTCATCGAAGCCCGCGACGTGATCGACGTGCTCGTGGGTGTAAAGGACGGCGTCGACGGCGGTAATATTCTCGCGGAGGGCTTGTTCGTGAAGGTCGGGGCCGGTGTCGATGAGCAGCCGCCCCCAGGGGCCTTCGATGAAGGCTGAGCTGCGGAGACGGCGATCATGGGGGTGGTCCGAGGCGCAAGTCGGGCAGTGACAGCCGATGACCGGCACGCCGACCGAGGTGGCGGTGCCCAGAAAAAGGAAGCGGCTTTGATCCGAACACGTGCTCATGGTTGCAACTGGGCGAAAGCCTTGCATAATCGCCCCCTCATCGCAAAACGGAATGCTCACTCTTCTCAAGATTCGTAACCTCGCCCTCGTCGATCAACTGGAATGGGAACTCGGAAGTGGATTGGTCGGGGTGACAGGGGAGACTGGTGCGGGCAAGTCGGTGATCGTGGGTGCGCTCAAACTGGTATTGGGAGAGCGGGCCGATAAAGGGTTGATTCGTACTGGCGAAGAGCAATGTAAGGTCGAGGCGATTTTTAATTTAGCCGATTCAAGTGCCATCGATGCCATTCTCGAGGAGGTCGGGCTCGATCCTTGCGATGAAAACGAACTGATCATTCGGCGCGTGGTGGGTACGAGTTCGAACAAGCAGTTTGTGAATAACGGAGCGGCGACTTTGGGTGTGTTGCGGAAAATTGGGCAACACCTGGTGGATCTTCACGGGCCGCACGATCACCAGTCCTTGCTTTCGGCAGAGCGGCAGCTGGCGATGTTGGATGCCTACAGCGGTGCGGGAAAAGAAATGGCGGGCTATCGTGACCAGTGGGCGAGCTGGCGGCAAGCTGCGGATGACTACGAAACGGCGCGAGCGCAGCGCGAGATTAGTGATCAGGAAAAAGAGCTTTTGAGATTTCAAGTGGAGGAAATTGACTCGGCTGAATTGAAGCCAGGCGAAGAGGAGGAGTTGGAAGAGCGTTATCGTCGCACGAGTAATGCGAGTCGTCTTGGTGAGCTGGCCGGGAAGGCGGTTCAGTTGCTGTCGACAACGGTGAATTCAGGACTTGAGGAATTGCAGCGCACCGTGGTGGAGCTTTCCTCGATTGATCCGGCGATCAAAGACCTCTCCGATGAAGTGGAAGGCGCGAATATTCAGATGCAGGAATTGGAGCGTGGACTCGTGGATTATCTCGGTGAGCTGGAATTGGATCCGGAAGAAGTGCGCGAGGTAGAGGCTCGCTTTAATCTTGTGGAGAACCTGAAGCGGAAATACGGACCTGGCTTGGAGGATGTCATCGAGCATGCAGAGGAAGCCCGGCAACGACTAGCTGGTTCGGATAACCGGGAAGAGTATCTCAAGGGTTTGAAAGAGCTTGTGGATGGCGCGATGAAGACTCTTCGAGCAAGGGCTCGCAAGATGAGCACGAAGCGTAAGAAGCATGCCACAGCTTTGGCGGATGAAGTGAGATCTCATCTCGTTGATTTGGGGTTCAAGCAAGCTGAGTTTGAAGTGCAGCTGGAAGTCCGGGAAGAACCTGGACCGCATGGCCTAGAAAATGTCGAATATCTCTTCGGTCCGAATCCAGGAGAGCCGCTTAAGCCGCTCCGGCAGGTCGCTTCGAGCGGGGAGATTTCGCGAGTGATGCTGGCGGTGAAAAATGCGCTGGCTGATCAGGATAGCACGCCTTTGATGGTGTTTGATGAAATCGATGCCAATGTCGGCGGGGAAATTGCTCGGGCGGTGGGCGAGAAAATGGCGAGTCTGGGTGAGCGGCATCAAGTGGTGTCGATTACGCACTTTCCGCAAGTGGCAGCCGTGGCGCACCAGCATTTTCTGGTTGAGAAACGAGTGGAGGGAGGTCGCTCGATTTCCTCACTCGTCGAAGTCGCCGGAGAGGAGCGAGTTGATGAGTTGGTTCGGATGCTTGGAGGCGGAGGAACCGAAGTCCGCGAGATGGCAAAATCGCTTTTGAGTTAGGAGTGGCGAATCTTTGCGAACTCCATGACTTGTGGATAGAAAATGTGGAAGGCCTTGCTGAAGGAGTGGTAGTGGGAAGTGAGGTCTTCTTCGGCTCCGACGAGTGGGCTCAAGAATTCTCGGCGTGAGCTGATGCGGCGGAAGGTGAGGGCGAGGCCGTCGATGGTGCCATAGGTGCCGAGCCAGTTTTCGGCTTGCATCCGTGGCACCAGGGCTTCGAGTTCAGGGGTGAGCCAGTCGGTGCGTCGATCGAGAATGCGATGCACTTCGGAGATGAAGAGATTGAGTGGTCCGTCCGAATACTCCTGCCAATGATGTGCGAGAAAGTGGTCGAAGAAAATGTCGATAATGATGCCCGCGAAGCGTCGGCGTTCGGGTGAAAGAAATTTTTTGGCATCGAGGAATGAGGTATGGCTATCGGTGAATTGATCCACGGCCCGATGAAGCATGATGCCGTCAATGACCTCGTCGGGAAATTGCTTCCTGAGGCTTTCCGGAGTGCCTCGAACGAAGTCACCCAGAAGTGCGCCCACGCGGGAGGCGTCGGTGTTTTTAGCGAGATGAAAGTGAGCGAGAAAGTTCAAGGCTTGTGGTAGGGATAGAACCTGATTTATGAAGTGTCCATGATCGTATGGTGGAACGGACGTTTACTTTCCGAGGGCGAGGTGAAAATTTCACCTTTTGATTCCTGTCTGCTTCGAGGGGAAGGCGTATTTGAAACCATTCTAGCGAAGGATGGACGGATTGTTTCCTGGCCACGGCATTTAAAGCGACTTCGAAATTCCGCTGATCTCCTGGGAGTGGATGTGCCGGAGGAAACCATGATGGTAGAGGCAATACGGATGCTTCTTGATGAAAATGATCTGGCGCAGGGAGAGGCGAGGATTCGAATAACGCTCGGGGACAATCAACTGGTGACGGCGGTGCCTTTGCCGGAACGGGGAGAAACTGCGCGGATTACTCTCGTGGATCTTTGTCGCAACGAGAGGAGCCCGCTGTGCCACGCCAAGACCTGTTCCTACGCTGAAAACATGCTGTCATTGGCCAAAGCAAAGGAGGCGGGGGCAGACGAAGCGATTTTGTCGAATACCAAGGGGGAACTTTGTGAAGGGAGTATGTCGAACGTCTTCTTTGTGAAGGATGGGAAGATTTGCACGCCGGCTCTGGAGTGTGGGTGCCTGCCGGGAACGGTGCGTGAAGCATTTCTTGAGATTGGGGAGGTCCAAGAAGGGCGTTGGCCGATAGAGGTTTTGAACGAGGCTGAGGAAATTTGGCTGACAAGTGCGACCCGTCTGGTGAGCTGGGTGAGTCACTATGGTGAACGTGATCTGGGAGAGCCTTCAGAGCTCTTTCAGAAAAGCCGGGAGGCCTTGATAAGGCACATCGGAGCATTCTAGTCTTCCGGCGACTGCGGTATTTTGCTTAAACGTTTTTGTGAATTTCCCTCACAAACTGCTTTTTCTTATTCTGGCGTCGCAGGCGTGTGCAAAATCGACGCTCACCTTCAATAAGGACATTCGCCCGATTCTTTCGGACAAGTGTTTTGCCTGTCATGGTTTCGACGAAGAAACCCGGGAGGCCAAGCTGCGGCTTGATACTCCGGAGGGAGCATTCAAGAAAAAGAAGCGGGGAAAACCGGCGATTGTTCCTGGGAAGCCGGATGAGAGTGAGTCGTGGCTGCGCATCATCACCAAGGAAGAGGATGATGTCATGCCTCCGCCGGATTCGCACAAGCAGCTGACTTCGGAAGAGAAGGAGATGATCCGTCAATGGATTGCTGAAGGAGCGGAGTATCAAAGACACTGGGCTTTTGAGGCTCCGGTCAAGGGGGAGATTCCAGGGGTAGAAGGAACGGTGATTGACCGCTTCGTAGAGGCCGGTTTGGAAAAAGAAGGAGTGGGCTTTTCCCCGGAAGCGGATCGCGCGACTTTGATTCGGAGAGTGAGTTTTGCACTGACCGGTTTGCCGCCTTCGATTGAGGAGGTGGAGACTTACCTCGATGATCAATCGGCTAATGCTTACGAGAAAATGGTAAAGAAATACCTCGCTTCAGATCGGTATGGTGAGGAAATGGCGCGGCATTGGTTGGATGCGGCGCGTTATGGAGATACTCATGGAATGCACCTCGATAATGAGCGTCAGATGTGGGCCTACCGGGATTGGGTGATCGAATCGTTTAACAAGAACTTGCCCTACAATGAATTTACAATTCAGCAACTGGCCGGGGACTTAATGCCGAATCCGACCCAAGGACAAATGGTGGCTACCGGGTTCAACCGTTGTAATGTCACTACCGGTGAAGGTGGTAGTATCGCGAAGGAATTCGTCTTTCGTTACGCTGTTGATCGGGCAAGCACCACGGCGCAGGTTTGGTTGGGTCTGACAGCAGCCTGTGCGGTGTGTCATGATCACAAATACGATCCGATTACTTCCAAGGATTTCTATTCGCTTTATGCCTTTTTTAACTCCAATGCCGACCCGGCGATGGACGGAAACAAGTTACTCACGCAGCCGGTGATCAAAGTGAAGAGCCCGGACTACGATGAAAAGATGAAGGCGTTTTCGGAACGGGAAAAAGTTCTTGCGAAGAAGATGACCGAGATCGCGAAATCGCTGACTTACAAAGATCCGGCCGAGAAAAACCCACGTCCTCCCAAGGCGGTTCAGGAACAGGTTTGGTTTGACGATGCCTTTCCCAAGGGCGCGAAGGTAGGATCGTCAGGGCATCCTCTGACACTTGTAGATTTCCCGGTAAAGAGCGGAAAGAAATCGTTGAAGCGAGGCGGCCCGGCGATGGCGCAGGATTACTATCAGGCGGGAGCCGCTCCTTTGTTTGTTCCGCCGAATGCGAAGTTCTTTTTCAATGTTTATCTCGACCCAAAAGATCCGCCGGAAGAGGTCATGATCCAGTTCCATACCAGTGGTTGGAGTCACCGGGCTTTGTGGGGTGCAGACGTGATTGACTTTGGAAAGAAAGGAACCACGGAACGGTATCGGGCAGGAGACCTGCCAAGGAAAGGTGAGTGGGTTCGTCTTGAAGTCCCGGGCGAAAAGATGGGGCTCTCGAGTGGTGCCAAGGTGGTGGGCTTTGCTTTCACCGTGCACGGCGGAACGGCTTACTTTGATCATTTCGGAGTGGAAGGCGTCACCGATCCGGCCTCGGACCCGAATCTTTCTTTAATGGCCTGGCGAAACTCACGGAAAGGGAAGGACACTCCGGAGGCGAAAGGGAAACTACGGGGATGGTTGAAGGAGGGCCCCGAGAAAGCCCGCAAGCCCGAGGAGCTAGCGCAGATTCGGTCATATTACCTTGAGAATGTCTGCCACTCGACACGTGATGCCTTCACCTCGGTCAATGAAGATTTGGAAAAGATTCGCAAAGAAAAAGCGGCCTTTGATGCGAGTATTCCGTCGACCTTTGTCTTCAAGGATCTCGCAAAGCCCCGTGAAAGCTTCGTGATGATACGCGGGGAATACGACAAGCCCGGTGAGAAGGTGGAACCGAATACTCCACTGGTTCTTCCTCCGCTAAAAAAAGGCGGAGCGCGGGCTAATCGCCTCGATTTGGCAAAGTGGCTGGTGGCTCCCGAGAATCCACTCACAGCCCGCGTGGCGGTGAATCGTTTCTGGCAGCAGGTCTTTGGCGTTGGTTTGGTCAAGACGAGTCATGATTTTGGAACGCAGGGAGAATTGCCCAGTCATCCTGAATTACTGGATTACCTCGCTTTGCGTTTTCAGGAAAAAGGATGGGATGTCAAAGCCCTGATGCAGGAGTTGGTGATGAGTAGGACATTCCGTCAGCAAAGCCGTGCGGCCAGTCCGCGATGGGTGCAGGATCCGACGAATCGAAAGCTGGCCCGTGGTCCGAGGATTCGTCTCGCTGCCGAGCAGTTGCGTGATCAGGCGCTCTTTGTGGGTGGATTGATCGATTTGAAAATGGGAGGCAAAGGCGTAAGTCCCTACCAGCCTCCGAATATCTGGGAGCCGGTGGCTTTCGGGGGATCGAATACGAGATATTACAAACAAGGAAAGGGCTCGGATCTCTATCGGCGTTCGGTTTACACCTTCTTCAAGCGAACCGCACCGCATCCAGCAATGACGAACTTCGACGCTCCGGCACGCGAGCAAACCTGCTTGGGTCGTGAGACTAGTAATACGCCATTGCAGGCCTTGCAGCTCTTGAATGATGTGCAGCATTACGAAGCGGCGCGAGGGTTGGCAACACGCATGATGAATGCTTCGCCGGAGTCAGCGGCGAGGATTGATTTTGCCTTCAAGAGCGTTTTGTCCCGTGCGCCTCTCTCGGATGAGGTGGCAATTGTTTCCAAGCTCTATCAACGACAGTTGGCCCGGTATCAAAAAACTCCCGGGGATGCCAAAAAGGCCATCGGTTTTGGCGAATCGAAAGCTCCGGATGACTTGGATGTTTCGCAACTGGCGGCATGGACCTTGGTCGCAAATCTTATTCTTAACATGGACGAAGCCATCGTTCGCAACTAACCACCTTGTGAATCCATTTTTAGAAAATCAACTTCTTCAAACCCGTCGTCAGTTTTTTGGCGACACCGGAATCAGGTTGGGCGGAATTGCCATGGCCTCCTTGATGGGGGCTCCGCGAATCAGTGCCGCGCCATCCGAGGTGCATCCGGCTTTGCCTGGCTTGCCGCATTTTGCAAGTAAGGCGAAGGCGGTGATTTACCTCCACATGAATGGTGGTCCGTCGCAGCTCGATACCTGGGATTACAAGCCGAACCTACTTAAAGAATATCAGAAGAGCCTTCCCAAGGAGTTTCTTGGAGATCGGATTACCACGATGACCAGTGGTCAGGCGAAGTTTCCGGTAGCGCCTTCACGATTCAAATTTTCCCAGCACGGGGAATGTGGGCGTTGGGTGAGTGAGTTACTTCCGCATACCGCTAAGATTGTTGACGATATCGCAGTGGTAAAAACGGTGCATACCAATGCAATTAACCACGACCCGGCCTGCACCTTCGTCATGACCGGAAGCGAAGTGCCGGGTAAGCCAAGCATGGGATCCTGGATTTCTTATGGCCTGGGGGCTGAAACGAGTGACCTTCCGGCTTTTGTTGCGTTGACGCCAAACTTCCCGAATGGCTCGAATGCGCAGGCTCTCTTTAGTCGGATGTGGGGACCGGGGTTTCTGCCGGGACGTCATAGTGGTGTGGTTTTGCGATCAGGAAATGATCCGGTGCTTTATCTGGAGAACCCTCCGGGAGTAAATCGGGATGACCGTCGGGCGATGCTCGATTCTTTGGGAGAGCTTAATCAACGCGGCTTTGAGAAATTTGGTGACCCGGATATTCAGACGCGAATTTCCCAGTATGAAATGTCCTATCGGATGCAAGCGAGTGTCCCTGAATTGACAGATTTTAAGAAGGAGTCGAAAGCGACATTGGATTTATACGGCGAAGATGTTCATCGGGCGGGATCGTTTACTTCAAGTGCGCTTCTGGCCCGACGACTTGTCGAGCGTGGCGTGCGCATGGTGCAGATTATGCATCGAGGCTGGGACTCGCACGGGAATCTTCCCAAGGAGATGGGGAATCAGTGTAAGGATACCGATCAAGCGTGTGCAGCTCTCCTCACCGACCTTAAACAACGCGGAATGTTGGATGAGACGCTCATTATTTGGGGCGGAGAATTTGGTCGGACCGTTTACTCCCAGGGAACACTCACCGAGACTCGTTACGGAAGGGATCACCATCCACGGAATTTCTGTATGTGGATGGCGGGCGGAGGAATCAAGGGTGGCGTCACACTCGGTGAAACCGACGAGTATTCCTACAACCCGGTGAGGGACTCCGTGCACATCAACGAGATCAACGCGACCGTGATGCATTGTCTCGGGATCGACCACGAACGCTTTACCCTGAAATATCAAGGCTTGGATCAACGTCTTACCGGAGTTGAACCGATGAAGGTCCTCAAGAATATCCTGGCCTAAACGCTCTACTTGAGAGTGTTATCGTGATTCATGCGAAGACCCTCGGTGGGAGGGTGATCTGCGCTATGGCGATGCGAGTTGGCTTGCTTGTTGAACGATTGGGTTTTCCAGTCCGAGAAGGTTTTTTTAATCCGCAGCAGTCT
>NHEN01000072.1 GCA_002172625.1 Verrucomicrobiaceae bacterium TMED86
TCGCAAAGACATAGTCGAGTCGTCGTGCGCTGCCGTGGTCGCCGGATTTTTCGATCTTGGTCGGGAAGCTTCCGGTAAATTTGTAATCCTTGCCGCGCTTTGAATGTTCGAGGTCGATTAAGCCAGCGTCGGTGAATTTTGCGATCACCGAGTAGTCGATTTTTCCGCCGCGCAGGTTTTTCTCTTTGCCATTGCCATCTCGCTTGCTGAAGAAGGATTCCAGCTTGCCATGCGCGTAGTATTTACGGTCGGCGGTTGAAAAAGTATTAAAGTCGCCAACCAGCATCACTTTGGAATCCTTTGGGAGGGACGCGATATCAGCGAGGATAAGATCGGCTTCACGTCCGCGGGTTTTCCAATTGCTGGGGTGGAGGTGGATGACATAAAAGTAGATGCCTTTGATTTTGGCGCGTAGTTGTCCGTGGTGGAAGCCTTCGCGGAAACGCTGCACATCCTCGATGGGAAAGCGTGAGCTGATCCCGGTTGGGAATCCGTTCTCTTTCAAGATGGCCGAATGCTTGTGACCCCAGGTCGCGGCATCGGCTTTCAGTTTGTCCGCCGTGTAGCCGTTCAACTCCTGGAGTGAAACGACGTCTGGATTTTGCTCCTTCATCCACTTGAGATAATCGGCCTTCCGATCCGGGACCTTGGTGAAGCCATACCAGACGTTGTAAGAGACGACGCGCATACTTTCCCCGGCCAGTGCGAAGCCGGCGGATAAAAGGCATGCCAGAATTGTATAGAAGATTTTAGACATGAGATTGGGAGGTGATTATTTGCCGAGGCAGTAAAGCTTTTCGACACGCTGGTCGTTTTCATCTTCGACAACGCGGCAATAGATGTGACCGCCGCAGATCGTCGGAGTGGCAAAAGCTTGTTCGCCGAGCTGGTTCTTGGCGATGAGCTTGAACTCCCTCGGGTCGGCTTTGATGACGAAATACTGGCCGTTCTCGTTGATGGCATGAAGATGATCTCCAACCAGAACCGGTGACGCGCTGAAAGCTCCACCCAGTTTGGATTTCCACATTTTTTCTCCGGTCGCGGACTTCCAGCACATCGCGACTCCGCCATCCATCACAGCATAGAGGTAGCCGTCTTTCACGAGCATGGAGGGAACATAGACGCGGCTGATGTTTTTCCAGACGACCTCGCCGGAACCGTCGGCCTTGACTGCTGAGATGTGGTTCTTGGGATAACCGCCGCTGGTAAAGACGTGCGTCCCGTCGGTGACGATGGAGGAAACACATTCCGTGGTGGCTCCTTTAAACTCCCAGAGCTTCTTTCCGTCGTTCGGGTCGAGGCTGGTGACGAGATCACATCCCATCAGCATTAGCTGATCGCGTCCTCCGATCTTGTAGATGACGGGAGAAACGTAGTTTGGTTTCTTGGGGCGGTCGGTCTTCCAGATGATCTTTCCGGTTTTCCGGTCGAGCCCGCAGATCGCGCCGCCTGTTTTGTTGTCGGCGGAGACGATGAGGAGGTTCTTGTAGACGGCGGGCGAGGACCCGAATCCCTGGTGCACGATGTATTTCGTCACTTCTGTCTGCCACAGGATTTTCCCTTCGAGGTTCAGGGCGGTTGTGTGGACTGCGCCGTCGTTCATGAAATTGATGAAGACGCGCTCACCGTCACATGCCGGGGTGGAGGAGGCGTGGGTTGCCTTATTGTTGATCTTTTTCGGGAAGTTCCCTTTATGAATCTCTTTGGCCCAAACTTGTTTGCCAGTCTTACGGTTGTAGCAGAGTAGGGATTGGGTTTTCGCCTTCTCGTCGGCAGTGGCGAGAAAGATCTGCTCTCCCACCACGATGGGGGAACCGTGGCCCTTGCCGGGAATGGTGGCAACCCAGCGGACGTTTTCGGATTTGCTGAACTTCAGTGGGAGATCCTGATCGGGATGGGTGTGGCCGGTGTGATCAGTCCCCCGCCAGGTCGGCCAGTCGTTGGGGTTGGCAGAGAGTGAACCCGGCAGCGCCAGCAAGACCACAAGTGGAAGAAGGGGGGAATGAAGCGTCATAGCGTAAATTGATGAAGGGAAACCACCTCTTTAGTCCGTCGTGAATGGTGAGGCCGGAAGACCTTCCTTATTGTAGAGATTGATCCCGACGGGATTTGACTCGTAGCCGAAGCGGACGTGCTGGGGGGACTTTACCTCATCATGCCAAACGACGATGGTTTTCCCGTCGATCTTGGCCTTGGCCCAGTGCCACTTTCCGGACTTGTCTTGGATGGAAAAGCGGGCGAGCTCGGCACCTTTCGTTTCCTTGACGGGATCGAGGCTAACCTTCTCGCCGGTCATGAGTCCGGAGCCGACGTGGTCAAAGGAGATCCGGATTTTCGAGCCTTCCTTCTTCATGCCCTTATAGAGCGGTCCGGAGAAGACGACGTCTTTTTTGTAGTCCTTCGCAAAGGCCCAGAGAGCAAGTCGCTTGCCGACGTCCTGCTTGTTCTTGGGGTGAATGTCTTTGGCGTTTCCGATGTCGGTGGTGACGGCCATGCCGGTGTTGGGGAGTCGCAGGGCGCGGCGTTGTCCCTCCCGGACCGGCCCCCAACCGCCACCTTCGGGCTTGTCGCTTGGATTCCGGAAGTTGGCGAGTTGAACCCAGTAGAAGGAAAGATCGTCATTTTCAAAAACGGAGCGCCAGCCTTTGACAAGGCCCTCCTTGAGGTAGTCGTAGCGCAAACCGTCGCCAGCATTTGATTCTCCCTGATACCAGATCGCACCGCGCACGCTGAGTGGAGTCAGGGCATGGACCATTCCATTGTAGATTTGCACCGCGCCACCCTTGGGCTTGGGGGCCTTGCCGCCTGCTTTGCGCGCTTTCGCGACGGACTCGAGGTTCTCGACGTAGTCCTTCAAGTTCGGAACTGCCTTGAAGCCAACCGGCGGCGTCCAGGGTTCGATGCGGGTGCCGCCCCAGTTCGTGCCGACCAGTCCGATGGGAACTTTGAGTTCTTTCTGAAGTTCACGGCCGAAGTAGTATCCCACGGCGGAGAAGCCTGCGATGGTCTTGGGCGAGCAGATCTGCCATTGGCCGCGCGGATCGTTTTGTGGGTCCGGCTTGGCAACGTGGCCCGGGACGTTGAAGAGGCGAATCTGCGGGTGGTTTGCTGCTGCGATTTCCTCTTTCGGGTTGTGGGAGCCTTTCACGCTCCACTCCATGTTCGACTGACCGGAGCAGATCCAGACTTCGCCGAGGAGGATGTCTTTAAGTTCGATGGTATTCTTGCCCTTCACCGTCATAGTGTGGGCTTTGCCATCCGCGGAAAGGGCAGGGAGGTCAACGCGCCAGGTGCCGTCCTTGGTGGTCGTGGTTTTGGCGCTTTTGCCTCCAATAGAGACTGTGACCGCTTCTCCCGAATCGCCAGTCCCCCAAATTCGGATGGGCGAGTCCTGCTGCAGAACCATATGGTCTCCGAAAACTTTCGAGACGGCGACGTCGGCAAAAGTGGATGAAACCGGGAAAAGCGAGCTCACGAGGAACGCGGCGGTGGAGAGGTGGTATTTTTTGATCATGAGATGGGTTGAAATAGAATCCCTCGCCGGTTTGCGGCAGGAACGCAGGGTAGAATAATCATTGCGGGACAGAGCTCTTTCACTGTGCGTCTGGAATCTTGCCTTTTGGTTTGGGAAAACAACGGTTGGTTTCGCTTTACAACGGCTTGAGAGCGAGCAATGTGTTAATACCCCTTCATCTTGATAGAAGCAATGATTCCGATTTCGATACGTGCTGCCCTAGTTGTAGTTACTCTCTTTAGTACTGCCCGGCTCGCGAGTGCCCAAGCGGTCATCTCTGAGTTTCTCGCCGATAACCGCTCGGGATTGACGGACAGCGATGGGGATGAGTCCGATTGGATCGAGATTCGAAACGACTCCGGCGCAGTGCTCAATCTTAACGGCTGGAGTCTTACCGATCTGCCTGATGATCTGTCACGTTGGGTTTTCCCATCAATCACGGTGCCGGCTGGTGGGTATCTCGTGGTGTTTGCTTCAGGCAAAGATCGCCGCGCTCCGGCCTCCGAGTTGCACACTAATTTCGGACTCAACAACAATGGCGAGTATCTCGCCCTCGTTGACCCGCTTGGGGTCATCACCAGTGAGTATACCTTTCCCGCCCAACGGGAGGACATTGCTTACGGTGAGTCGGGAAATGTTCAGGAGCTGGTTGCCGTTCCGGAGGGAGCTTCATGTCGTTGGCGGGTGCCAACCGGGGCCATCAGCGGTTGGCAGGCACGCTTGTTCAACGACAGCCTCTGGTCTGCTGGTGCAACGGGGCTTGGTTATGATACCGGTGACGACTACGACACTCTCATTTCAACAAATGTGCAAACGTTGATGTTCAATAGAAATGGTTCGGGCTACGTTCGCATTCCCTTCGATCTGGATGACGCCAGCGCAGTCAACGGATTGCGGCTGAACGTTCGCTATGACGATGGCTTCGTGGCATACATCAATGGAGTACAGGCTGCCGCAAGCAGCAATGTCGATTTTCCCGTCCAATGGAATTCTCAAGCCAACACTCAGCATCCCGATGCGGATGCCCTAAACCCCGAACCATTCGATGCTGCCTCCGCGATCCCTTCTTTGGTCGATGGTGAAAACGTATTGGCCATTCAGTTTCTCAATGCCACCCTCGGTAGTAGTGACCTCCTCCTGATGCCTGAGTTGGTCGTGACTTTTCCAGACCCGGCTGCGGACGGTGTTGGTGGTTTTCTCCTCACGCCCACTCCCGGTTCAGAAAATGACAACGCGGTGGCCGGTTTTGTTGAGGAAACGAGCTTCTCGGTAATGCGCGGCTTCTACTCAAGCGCGCAGAGCGTTACTCTCGCAACTCCCACCGGGGATGCGAACATCCGCTATACTACTGATGGGAGCGTCCCATCGGAAATCACCGGAACTCTCTACTCCGGGCCGGTGTCGATCCCAACAACCACGATTCTTCGCACAATCGCATACAAGGAGGGATTCGAGTCCTCCAAAATTGGTACCCAGACCTACCTCTTCCCCATAGAGGTCAAAGGGCAATCCGATATGGACTCGATGATTACCACGAGGGCTCCGTATGCAGCTACCATCGAGGATGATCTGTCGAACAATCTCCCCATTCTCTCGCTCGTCGTGGATGATGACGACTTCTTCGGGCCGAGTGGCATCTACGAAAACCCGGAATTGTCGGGACGCGAAGCCGAGGTTCCGCTTTCGATTGAGTTTTTCAATCCATCAGATCCTACCGATCAGTTTCAAGTCGATGCCGGTGTGCGTATTCATGGGGGCAACGCCCGAAAGCATCCCAAAAAACCGCTGCGTCTCTATTTCCGGGGCGAGTATTGCGAAACCCGGTTGGAACATCCTCTTTTCGACGGCAGCCCGGTTGAGTCTTTCGACCAGCTTATTCTTCGCGGAGGAGGGCACGATAGCTGGTCTCTTGCCGCTTCCTTCGGCCGGGAGAGCACCGATATCCCGCCACACGGGCTCATCATGCGTGATCAATTTTTGCGCAAGACCGAAATCGAGATGGGATTGCTTTCCCCCCGGAGCCGCTATGTGCATGCCTACATCAATGGCCGCTATTGGGGGATCTACGACATCCACGAACGCGCCAACGCCACTTACTTCGAGTCCCATCTCGGGGGCAGCGAGGAGGACTATGATGTTCTCCATCACGCTGAAACTTCACTCGAGGAATACGTGGTCGTCGATGGTACTAACACGGCGTGGGAAACCGCGCGCGGGATTGCTGCAACCGGAATTAACACCCCTGACCAGTATGCCGCCATCCAGGAATACATTGATGTCGATAACCTCATTGACCACTGTATCGTTCGGATGTGGTCGGGTGACTACGACTGGTGTGGCCCTATCTCCCGACCCACTGGAGATGTGACTGTTTTCAGCGGGAAAAATTGGTATAGCGGTCGTCGTAGCCGTGGCGCAGATGGGAAATTTCACTTCTTCTGCTGGGACGCCGAGATGTCGATGGGAAACCACCTGATGTTCAACCGCTTCTTCCCCGAATCGCCCCTACAAAGGGTCACCGATTTCGATCTTACTGGTGCCAATGACTCGGGAACCCCCGTGCAGTTTTATGATGCTCTCCGCACTTTCCCTGAGTTTCAGCAACGGTTCGGAGATCGCCTGCAGAAGCACTTTTTCAACGACGGAGCCATGTCGACAGTCAGCAACGGTGAACGTTGGGACGGGATGGCGCAGGAATTGCGAAGCCCGATAGTCGCTGAGTCCGCCCGCTGGGGAGACGAGGGGACTACAGGTGCTCCGTTCAACCGCAACTCGACCTGGCTCGGAGAAGTCAACTGGATCCGCGATACCTTTATCGCCACCCGTAACGAGACCGTTCTCGACCAGTTCCGAAATCGTAACCTCTATCCCGAAATTGATGCGCCGGTCTTGTCCCAACATGGAGGTAGTGTCCCTTCCGGCTTCACTCTCTCGATGAATGAGACGGACAACGATATTTATTATACCACCGACGGGAGTGAGCCCCTGACAGAACTCGAGTCCGAGTCCGTGGAATTACTGGGTGAGACTGTTCCGGCTTGGGCACTTGTTCCTTCGACCGAAAACTTCGGATTCTCGCTGGCGATTGCGCAGTGGACCCGGGCCAGTAACCCACCAAACATCGCCTCTTGGTTGACCGGGCAAACCGGTATCGGCTACGAAACAAGCGGTGTGAATTACCAGCCTCTCATCAATCTTGATGTCACTGAGGCATCCGGGACTAATGCCAGTGTTTATGTTCGCATTCCTTTTGACATCGAAGCCGGCACCGATCTTGGCTCCATTAACCAACTCACTCTCTCGATGAAATACGACGATGGTTTCGTCGCTTATTTGAATGGGAATCGGGTTGCTTCATCCAATGACCCCGTAAACTTGGTCTGGAATTCAGGCGCTGTCGGGAATCGTTCTGATGCCCAGGCGGAAGTATATCAGAACTTCGACATCTCGGCCTTCCGCACCTCTCTCCTTGCCGGGGGAAACATGCTTGCAATCCATGCGCTCAATGATTCATCGACCAGCAGCGATCTTCTCTGCAGCCCTCTTCTGAGTGCATCGGTGATTACCGCAGGGGGCGGTCCCACCCCGACGGCCATGCTTTACACTGGCGAGATCACTCTTGATGCGACCGCGCGCATCCGGGCTCGTGCACAGGCACCTGGAGGCTCTCTCTCGGCCCTCACCGAAGCAACTTTCCTTGTGGGCACCCTGGCTTCGCCATCGAATCTCGCCATCAGCGAGATCAACTACCGTCCGCTGCCTCCGTCAACTCCTGCGGAGCTTGCTGTCGCAAATAGTCGGACCGACTTTGAGTTTATCGAGCTCATGAACATCGGTGCCGAGGCGATCGACCTTACCCAGATCAGCTTCTCACAGGGTGTCGAATTTGATTTCTCGATTGGGACGCCGGTAACCCTGCTTCAACCGGGCGAGTTTGCGCTCATCGTTGAAGACCGCGACGCTTTTGAAGCTCGTTACGGAAGCGAAGCCGCCGCGCGGATTGCGGGCGAATTTGGCAGCGACTCAAAACTCAGTAACAACGGCGAAACGATCACTCTCCTTGGCTCGGCGGGCAGCGTCATCCGCAGTTTCGCCTACTCCGATAGCGCCCCTTGGCCGACTGCGGCTGATGGTGAAGGGTTCACGCTCCAGCTGATTGCTCCCAACACAAACCCCGACCATGCCTTGGCCGAGAGTTGGCAGGCGAGCCCCGAACTCGGCGGAACTCCGGCCGGATTCACCATTCCAACCGGGGATTACGACTCGTGGGCGGCGACCGCATTTGCCGCGCTTCCGGGAGCCGACACTAACCCCGGTGCCGACCCCGATGGGGATGGCTGGGCGAATCTCGTCGAATATGCTCTTGCTTCCTCTCCTGCTGATTCTGCTTCCTTCCCTGAGATCGAGGTGTTCATCGCTGATGTCGCTGGCGTCGATTACGTCGCGATTCGTTACGCGGTAAATCCGCTTGCTGGCGACGTGACGCTCACTCCTCAGACTTCAGTCGACCTCATTAATTGGAACGCCGACACCGTTGAGTTGGACCCCCCGGCGGGAGATGTCCACACCCGGCGTGCCAACGCCACGCTGGATAGTTCGCCTCGTCGCAAATTGCGGATCTCGGTGGCCCTTGACTAGCCCCTCATCGAACCGAGACCTTTTTCCAATCGTCACTCAGTTTTACTTTCGAGGCTTTCTTTGCCTTGGTATCCAGTTCCTCCAGGGTGAAGCGGACGCTCATAATGTAGGGTGCCTCGCCTTGAGTCCAGTGGCCGTAGGTCACAGTGACGAAGGTGCCGTCGGGAAGAATTTCGACGCCGGGGTAGGTTGTGTCGTGGCCCTTTTTATTGTCCATGATGCGGACGACGTATTGGCCGGGAGTGCCTTTTTCGAGGTCGCTCCATGTTCCGACCCAACCGGACCAGTCGCCGGCGTTTGGCATAGGGCCGGTCACTTCTCCGGATCCCATCACCTTGTTGCCGGGGGAAATGCCGCGGAAGGAAATAAAGAGCCGCCCATCGGGTCCGTATTTTCCGGTGTGCCGGTCGCCGGTAAGTGAGATCGGCAGCTCGCGGGGTTCGCTCCAGGTTTCGCCCTCGTCGTCAGAAAAGATGATGTGCGAATTCTTCTTGCGGGAGTTTTCCCGGAGCAAGACAGCGAGGCGCTTGCCGTCAGGTGAGCGGATGATCCCCGGTTCGCAGAGATGAACGTCCGAAGATTTTTGAATGACCTTTGGGTCCGACCAAGTCAGGCCGCCGTCGGTCGAGGTTGTTTGGAGAAGTTTAAAGACGACAGGCTTCTCGCGTTTGCCATTGGGTTTCAGGAAGCGGCCGTCGTCATGGAAGAGGCAGAAGTAGTGTCCGGGTTTGTCTTTCACCTCCATGTGACAACCCATCGCGACGATTCCGCCAAAATTGCCGATCGGTTTTAGCTCGGACCAGGATGCGCCTTCGTTTTCGGAAACCGACATGCGAATCGGATGCAGGCCTGAGAACATGATGATGCGTTTTTTGCCAGCGGCATCTGTCACCTGATGAAGGGTGGGGACTTCCTTCGAACTCATCCATGACTTTGGAGTCGGGAGACGCTTCGACCAGGTGAGTCCGCCATCGGCGGAGCGCTTGTAAACGATCCCACCACGCCCATGACCTTTCGGGAAAACGGTCAGGATGGTCTGGCCGTCATCGAGCAGGCAGGTCGTTGGATGTCCAAGATATTGTCCGGATTCCTGATCGACCAAAACCTGTCGGTAGTAGTCGTCGGCCAGATCGACGAAAGGGATTTCGTGAGCCCCAGTGGGTGAAGTCACGACCAGGGCGGCAAAGATCGACGTGAAGAATCGCATGCAATGATTTTTGAACTATCAGGAAAAAAAGACAAGAGCTTCGGAGTCTTGGAGCGATTGGATTCTTGGAATGAGAGGTCCTTGCTAAGCCAATATATCGTGGAGGATATGGCCGTGGACATCGGTGAGGCGCATGTCTCTTGAGGAGAAGCGGAAGGTGCTCTTGGTGTGGTCGATACCGAGGAGGTGGAGCATGGTGGCGTGGAGATCGTGGATCTCGACTTTGTTTTCGATGGCCTTGTAGCCC
Source organism: Verrucomicrobiaceae bacterium TMED86 (assembly GCA_002172625.1). GTDB lineage: Bacteria > Verrucomicrobiota > Verrucomicrobiia > Verrucomicrobiales > Akkermansiaceae > SW10. Next base: position 9,607 of record NHEN01000072.1, read on the forward strand.
CAGTCGTCGGTTGCTCCGTAGCTAATCCCCGGCTTGACGCCGCCGCCGGCCATCCACGTGGTGAAGCCGAAGGGGTTGTGGTCGCGCCCATTTCCGCCCTGGGCGAAGGGGGTGCGTCCGAATTCGCCGGTCCAAACGACGAGCGTTTCGTCGAGAAGGCCGAGTTTTTTCAGATCGGTGATCAGGGCGGCGATAGGTTGGTCGACGGTTTTGCAGTTTTTACTGTGACCGTCGACGAGATTGTTGTGTTGGTCCCAGCGATCGCCATTGCCGCCGGGGCAGGTGAGTTCAATAAAGCGGACGCCGCGCTCCACAAGGCGCCGGGCGAGGAGACATTGGCGGCCGAAGGTTTTGGTCTGATTGAAATCGGACTCCAGACCGTACATTTTTTTCACGGTGTCGGACTCGCCTTTGAGGTCGAGAAGCTCGGGAACCGCGGCCTGCATCCGGAAGGCGGTTTCGTAGTTGAGAATGGCAGATTCGATTTGCTCTTCGCCGGCGAACCGGGACTTCGCGGCCAGGTCGAGATCTCTCATGAGCCTCAGTTTGCGTTTTTGAAGTTCGGTATTCGCCTCGGCCGGTTTGATATTGGCCACGGGGGTATTCCCGGAGTTGAAGACCGAGCCTTGGTAAGCAGCGGGAAGGTATCCGGAATTAAAATTGTCGAGCCCGCCCGGCGGGATGAGACCTCCGTTGAGGACGACGAATCCGGGAAGGTTTTGGTTTTCGGTGCCGAGGCCATAGCCGACCCAGGCCCCCATGCTGGGACGTCCCTGGAGGCCCGATCCGGTGTGGAGGAAGTAGTTCGCCGCGGTGTGTTCGGGAAACTTGGAGGTCATCGATTTGATGAAGGTGAGGTCGTCGGCGACCTTGGCAATATGGGGGAAGAGGTCGCTGACCCAGGCTCCCGATTGGCCGTGTTGTTTGAACTTCCAGGGCGATTGCATGACCTTGCCGATGTTGTCAAATTGGGTGGGCTCAAGTTTGCCGATGGCTTTTCGGGGATCCTGCCCGTTGTATTTTTCGAGGGCCGGTTTGTAGTCGAAGGTGTCGACCTGCGAAGGTCCGCCATCCATGTAAAGGAAGATGATGTTCTTGGCCTTCGGAGTGTAGTGCGGCTTCTTTTGCGCAAGGGGATTTTTGGGATTGTAGTCTGCGGTTTCCCCGTAGGCGTTTTTCCCCAGAAGAGCTGAGAGGGCGACGCCACCAAATCCGCAAGCGGATTGTTGAAGCATGTCGCGTCGAGAGAAGGCAGTGGGGCGGAAATTTTGGCAGTGCATGGTCGTGTAGAAGGTTTGAAAGTGGCAGCAATCAGTTTAAGAAGATGAATTCCTTGGCGTTCCAGAGGGAGTGAGCGAAGTCCTGCCAAGCGGTTTTCTTAGCAGGATGAGTTTGTATCCAGGCAAGTGCGGTCTTTAATTCATCCTGGGATGGATGACGGGCGAATGCTTGTTGGAACATCGTTTCGATGCGGTTCCGGTCTTCCTCGATGTTTGCCGTGGACTCGGCCCAGCGTTTGGCCTCGCTGACGACGAAGGGATCATTCATCAAGGTCAAGGCCTGGGCGGGGACGTTGGAGACGGTGCGTCGGGCGACTGCGGAGAAGGGGCTGGGCATGTCGAAGGCGAGCATCATGGGTGGGAGGAAGTTCCGGCGGATACTAGTGTAAATCGAGCGGCGGCCGGCCCCATCGAGAGGCCCGGATTTGGGGCGGCCTCTTCCTTGCATGAAGCTGGTAATGTGGACTGAAACAGAATTTCCGTAGAGTTTGGGGTCGAGTCGTCCTGAGATGGCGAGCATGGAATCGCGGATGGCTTCGGCCTGAAGGCGTCGGACGGGTGCCTTGTAGAGGAGAATGTTTTCTGGATCGGTGTCGGCAAGGTATTGGCTGCTGAGTTCGGGATGAGGATTGGCCGACTGGCGATAGGTATTGGAAAGCACGATCTGGCGGATGAAGTCTTTGCGGGACCACTTGCTTTCGATGAGAGACGCGGCAAGCGTATCGAGAAGCTCGGGGTGGGAAGGTTCAATTCCCATCGGGCCGAAGTCATCGACCGTGGGGACAATGCCGCGACCGAAGAGGTGATGCCAAATACGGTTGGCAGCAACGCGGGAGGTGAGAGGGTTGGTTTGGGAGACGACTTGCTCGGCGAGCTTGACGCGGCCCGAGGAGTTTTTTGACGGTGCGATTTCTTCGCCACCGAGTGCGGTAAGAAAACGACGGGGAACTTCCTTTCCGAGGTTTTTGTGGGAGCCGCGGATGTGGACGAAGTCGTTTTCAGGGGTTCCATCGGTTACTGAAAGGATGGTGGCGGCGGGATTGGGAATGGTTTTGGAAATCTCGTTGGCCTTTTTGGAAAGATCGGTCAACTGGCTGGCGAACTTTTGCTGAAGTTCGCCAGCTTTGGGATTGGGCGGGAAGATCTCTTCGAGCTTGGGAACATCGCGCGAGGTGCAAACTGCTTTGACGGCTACCGAGCCGCCGCCGTTGTCGATGATTTCGAGGTAGGCTTTTTGGCCGGCCTTCTGGGCGATGTCTTTGCTTGCGAGAGTGACCCACTGCCACTTGTCGCCGTTTTTGACATCCTTGCGGGTTCCGCCGAAGAGGAGCCCGTTGAAGGGCTGCATGAAGTATCCGTCGATGATGAGACGGACCTGGGCGTTTCCCTTGATATAGAGGTGAACGCGGTCACCGGTAATTTCAAAAGTGGGAGTGCGAAGAACGCCGTGGAGGTTTTCGCCGTAGCGGCTGCTGTCGTAAACGGGGTATTCGGTGACGGCGTTTTTGACGGCATTCCATCCGAGGGCGGGGATAAACGAGTCACCAAAGGCATGGCCGGAGGGGAACCAACGGGAGTTGGTGGGGAGGAGGATGCCTTCGGGAAGATTCTTTGGAGGTGAAGAAGAGGTTTGGTTGAGGATTTTGTTTCCAGCGGCGGCGACTTTCTGAACCTCGGCAGTGCCGGCGGCGATCTTTCCGCCGGGATCTTGTTTGTGTTCGTTTCGGCGGGTGCTTTGGAGATAGCCGGTGAGTGAGTAGTAGTCGTCAATGGAGATGGCGTCGAATTTGTGATCGTGGCAGCGGGCACAGGAAATTGAGAGACCGAGGAAGGACTTTGAAAATGTGTCGACCATGTTGTCGATGCGGTCGGCTTCATCGAGGCGCACATCGGTGGGCGCGTGCACGGCTTCACCGAGATACCAGAAGCCGGTGCCGATGATGGACTCGTTCGTTTGATTGTCAGGATTGATGCGGGGTTTGGGAAGAAGGTCGCCGGCGATGTGTTCGGCAACGAAGTGATCGTAGGGAACGTCCGCATTGATGGCGCGGATCACGTAATCGCGATAGTGGTGCGCGTTATGGATGGGATAGTCGAATTCGTGGCCGTGGCTCTCGGCATAGCGCATCAGGTCAAGCCAGTGGCGCCCCCAGCGCTCGCCAAAGTGGGGTGAAGAAAGAAGACGGTCGACTTCGGCTTCGATGGCAGCCTCCGGGTCTTTGGCGTAGGCTTGCTCGTATGCCTTGATTTCTTCTGCGGTAGGAGGCAACCCGGTGAGGTCGAAGGTCAGGCGTCGCAAAAGGGTTGAGGGTTCAGCGTGGGGAGCGGGGCGGAGCTTTGCTTCTTTGAGTCTCTCGCCGACGAGTTGATCGATGAACCCTGGCGCGCGAGGAGCGGCTGCGAGAGGCTTCCAGCTCCAGTGTTCCGATTTGCGTTTTTCGAGGTCAAAGGCGATGGCGTTTTCTCCAGCGGTCGGGGCGGCTTCGTCCGGCCAGGCCGCTCCGTTTTTGACCCAGTTTTCGAAGTCTGCGATGACGGCATCGGGAAGCTTCGATTTTGGAGGCATTTCCATATCGGTATCTTCGTAACGGATGACTTCGATAAGGAGGGACTTCTCGGGGTCGCCTGGAATGAGGGCGGGCCCGGAATCGCCCCCTTTCAGAAGCCCTTCACGTGTATCGAGGTAGAGATCGGCCTTGAGTTTCTTCGAAGTGACAGAGTGGCATTTGTGACATTTGTCAGCGAGGACCGGTCGGATCTTTTTCTCGAAGAAGGCCAGCTGTTCACTGGAAAACTTCTCGGCGGCGCAGAGCGGTGCGACGCCGAAATGGAGAAGGAGAGCTACGAGAAGAATTTTTGCCGGATTGGCCATAGAGTAGAAACGTGGTGAGGGAGGGAAAATTGCAAAGGAAATAGGCTAGTTTTCTTCCGGATGCCTTCCCAGCCGGAAGTTGCGAATCTCATTGGGGCCTGTTTCTTCAGTTTGTAGGGGAAAATCATCGATTTCATCAATATTGAGTTTTCGCAAATCGATTGTTGCTGGTGGCAGGATTGTGATTCACTTCGGAGTGATGAAGTCCCTACTGTCCCTATTCCTTCTCTCGATTGTTTCGGAAGGATGCGGATCTAAAGATGGCGGAATGGCTCGCTCCCGGCTGCGGTTTGGTGAAATCGGTCACTACCTCAAATTGGGGTGGTTCGAAGACTCAGGTGATTTCGATCAAAAAGCCGGAATAAGACTCGATCGGAGAAGTGACTCGCGGCGTGGGACCATTTGCCCCGGTTGATAGGCGGCGGGGGGCCGCGGCTCCGTTTTTATTTGGAATCGGAAGGGGCGACACGCTCGAAGCGCGAGCCTGAAGAAATATCGGTGAGGAAGTATGCTGCGCCACCAAAGACCACGAGGATCAGGAGGGCAAAAATCATCAGCATGAAATTCTTCATGGAGGTAAGTTAAGGGGATCGCTTTGGAAATCGACAAAAAAACCCCGGCTTTATGGAAAAGCCGGGGTCTTGAAAGTTGGGTAGCTCTAGGCGCGACCGAGATAGGATGATTCCTCGGTGCTGATCTTGAGTTTGTCGCCCGGCTTCACGAAAAGTGGGACTTGCACGATCAAGCCGGTTTCCAGAGTGGCAGGCTTGGTGGGATTGTTGGCGGTGTCGCCTTTGATGCCCTCGGAGGATTCGGTGACTTCCAGCTCCACGGTAGAGGGAAGGTCGATACTCACGGCCGCGCCTTCGATGAAGAGAACTTCTACTTCCTGGCCTTCCTTGAGGAAGTTTTTGGAATCTCCCACAAATTCATCGGCAAGAGCGATGTTGTCGTAGGTCTGCATGTCCATGAAGTTGTAAATACCGGGTTCGGCGTAGGAGAACTCGAGCTTCTGGCGGTCGGTTTCGACGATGTCGACCTTTTCGCTGGAGGCGAAACGGATGGTCTTGGTCTTTCCGGTGTTGAAGGAGCGGATGGTAGCTGCGATGAGGGCGTTTCCTTTGCCCGGAGTGCGGTGTTCGAGTCCGAGGACGACACCACGGTCACCTTCGTATTTGATGCACTGCCCGCGTTTGAGGTTGGTTGCGACGATTGCCATAAGTAGTTCGTTAACTGTGGAGAAAGGAAGTAGGGAAAGCCGCCCGCGGGGTCAAGCGTGCTTACTTCTCCCGAATTTCGACGAAATCCGCCATGTAGCTCAGGGAGAGGGCGCGGTTCTTGGTGAGATTGGTTCTGGCGGCTGCCGAGATGGTGCGAAACATGGTTCCTTCAACCTTGGCGTAGTATTCGACGATATTGTGGATTTCCCTGTCGCGGTAGACAATCCAGGCGCGTTGGGAGTCTTTTAAATTGGCTTTTCCGGCCGCGTCGAGACCGGCCATGAGCTTCTCGTAGTGTTTGTTGAGTTCATTGTCCCAAATTGAACCTGTTGCAAGCGCATGGGAGGTGAGGCTGCATGCACATTGGAGTAGAAAGTCGCGTTTGATGGGGTTTGGGTTCGCCTTGGTGGGAAGAAAGAAGATGGAATCGTTGTATTTACCGGTGGGTTGGAAAGCTGAA
>NHEN01000073.1 GCA_002172625.1 Verrucomicrobiaceae bacterium TMED86
GGAGCTGCGAGCCCTCGATGTGGGACATGAAGTATTCGTCTTGCTCGCGGACATCGAGGAGGATGCCCTCGAATCCCTCGGCGAGTATTTTACGAAGTTCGAGCGTTGAGATTTCGGGAACAGGTGACATTGAGCAGGATGGTTTGGTATAGGAGACAGGTTCTTTGATGGTGGCATTTTCGCCGCAGAGCGGGCAGTTGGGATCTTTCTTAATCTTAATTTCGCGAAATGAAGTGTCGAGCGCTCGGTAGTGAACCAAACGTCCGAGTGGCGGCTTGCCAATTCCAGCGAGGAGCTTGATCGCCTCCATAGCCTGCAGGCTGCCAATAATTCCTGGGAGCACGCCCAAGACTCCGGCTTCCGCTCATGTCGGCACGGCACCTTCCGGCGGTGGCTCGGGGAGCAGGCAGCGGTAGCAGGGGCCACCGAGGTGTGGGGCGAAAACCGTGACCTGGCCTTCGAATTGGGAGATGGCCCCGTGGATGAGAGGTTTCTTTTGGAAAAAGGCGGCGTCGTTGGCGCAAAAGCGGGTGGGGAAATTATCGGAGCCGTCTAAGATAAGATCATAGCCGGAGAGCAGATCGAGACAGTTTCCGGTGTCGAAGCGTCCGGGATGTTCGATGATCTTGATATGCGGGTTGATCTTGGCGAGGCGATCGCGGGCGCTGGCGAGTTTTGGGGTGTCGGTTCGATCAGTGTCGTGAAGAATTTGGCGGTGGAGATTGGAGAGATCGACTTGATCGGGGTCGATGAGGCCAATCGTGCCGACTCCGGCCGCCGCGAGGTAGAGGATCGCAGGGGAGCCCAGTCCGCCCGTGCCGATGCAAAGAATTGAGGAGTTTTTGAGGCGCTCCTGACCTTCCTCGCCAATTTCATCGAGCATGATCTGTCGTGAATAGCGGGTCGATTCATCGGGCGTGAGTGGCATGGGGAAACGATGTCTTTGCGGAGAGGATATTCAAGGAACGATTGCGAGTCCTTTACGAGGGTGATAGATCTTTGGTGTGAGAGTCGCCATTGTTGCCCATCCATATAAGCCTGATGCGCCCGTTGCTGTGGTGAGGGTCCGTGATAGCCTGATGAAAAAGGGGATTGAAGTGGTTCTCGAAGAGGAGACTGCCAAGTTGGTGCATGAGGAGGGATTGGCCGATTTTTCAGATCAATGTGATTTGGTGATCTCTTTGGGGGGTGATGGAACCTTGCTTGAAACGCTCCATCGGATTGGTCCGACGGATTTACCGATCGCTGGCGTGAATATCGGAACGCTGGGATTTTTGACAGCCTGCACTGACAACGAGATCGATTCGCTCAGTGATCATTTGGCTTCTGGTGAGCCAAATATTGTCGAGCGGAGCATGCTACAGGTGGAAATGATCGAGGAAAGCGGCAATCCCCGGCAGTTTTTGGCGCTCAATGAAGTCGTCTTGATGCGGGGTGAGACCGGGCGCTTGGTTTCATTGGAAGCCCGGGTCGATGGCGAGATTTTGAATCATTATCGGGCTGACGGCTTGATCGTGGCGACACCAACCGGTTCGACAGCCTATTCTATGGCGGCTGGTGGGCCACTCTTGGGACCACATGCCGGAGTGTTTGTGATTACCCCGATTTGTCCGCACAGCATGAGTAACCGTTCGCTGGTAGTAGGCGATAATTCCATCATCGAACTTTCTCCCTGTGGAGGCGGCAAGGAGCCTATTCTATTCTCGGTCGATGGACGCGATATTTTGCGAATCGCGAAGGACAGCGTGGTGAGAGTCTCCTGTCACCCGCAGACCTTGCGACTGGTCCGGTTGCCCGGACATTCATTTTACGAAACCCTGCGGAAGAAGCTCCACTGGCACGGAGGCTAGTTTGCTGTCACCAGCCCATTTCGGCCAGACGAAGAGAGAATTCTTTTTCCTCTCCTTCATAGTCGATGAGATAGTTGCCAACCGCGCCACTTGGATTGGTGAGTTGCACGCCCATGGCCCGGAAGCGGGGAGCGTCAGCGCCACTGCCCTCATCCGTCTGATAGTATTTGATCCTTTTGCCCATGATCGTGGCGGATCGAAAGACTTGTGGCTTGGAAGTTGGAATGAAATCGCCATTAACAAGCTTTTGCCCTTTCACATTTGGAGGGTATTGGTGCGAAGCCCACATACTTGTTTTTGCTAAAATAGTGAGGCGATTCGACGAGTAGGACGGGTTGGTATAGGTCAGCCGGAATCCATCGGATGTTTGCTCGCTCACCGGTTTTCCCCAGGATTTCTGGAGGGCCCGGTTGTGGAGTGTTGGAACTGGCCCGGCGGATTTGGCCGGTCCGGTGGAACATTGTGTTAGAATGGGGAGGAAGAATAACAGGATGTATGTCTTCATGGAGGGTTAACCTACACGTAGGTTGCAATTCCTCCAGAAAAAGTGACCGCGACCTTCGTAGGCAGGATGGTGATTTCCATAGCGTGGATAAGTCAGTTGTTGGTGTTTATTGCTGACCTTGAAACTCGATAAGCGCAAAAAACGCAGAGCGTGATGCCCTGCGTTTGAGAAAATTAAATTCCTTTAGAGCTTAGCGGTAGTAAACCGGCTGCTGTTGCTGGGGAGCGTTGGCATATCCGGCAAGTCCACCGGCTCCGGCTCCGATGGCAGCACCTTCGGCGGCGTGTCCGGATTGGTGTCCGATGACTGCTCCAAGGCCTGCTCCGAGGAGCGCTCCTCCGGCAGCTTGCTGGCCCGGAGTTCCTTGGCAGCTTGAGAAAAGTGCAGTCGAAACGATAGCGCTGAGGATCAGTAGTGTCTTTTTCATAAATGGTAGTTTTTTTAATTTAGCGGTGTCTGTATGATCGCCTTTGTTTGTCAAATATTCATGGAAATATACAAAAACTTTCGTCAGTGCAGTTTGATCAGCCTGATTCGACAGGTTAAGGTAGGGTCTGCCTCTAAATTAGGGCGTTAATGCGATCTGGCATCGCGGAGCCTCGATAGAGTCGTCAAGGCGTATCCCGTTCCGTAAGGTTGATGGTAATCGTAGAGCGGGTAATCCCACCAGGAGCCGTCTTTTTCCTGTTTGCTTAAAATGTGCCGGGATAGATGGGGGATGAATTCCTGCCGGTCTTTGGGATCGAGCATGAGGAGACATTCCGTGGCATAGTAAAATCCGTAATAGTAGAAGTAGCCTGAGATCGAAAAATGAGTCTCATGGGGAACGGGACGCTTTCGGCCAATATCAAACCATCCTTCGCGGAGACAAAGTCGCTGAAGCCAGTGCTGGATCAATTCATCGGTGACCCGTTTATCACCAAACTTGCGCATGGCGGCGAAGCAGACCTGGGTGCGCCCCAGGGAACCCGCCGGGCGGTTGATGCCGTAGCGAGGGCGGAGCCGATGATCAAGCGAGTAGACAAAAGACCAGTCGGCGGTTTTTTGTTGTTCGATGGAACGGAGTCCTCGTTTTACTTCGCGGGCGGGAGGACTGATTCCCATCGTCTCTTCCGCTTCTTTCATCGCGAGAAGAACAGTGGCCGTAGTGAATGAGGTGGGGATGCCGGAGAAGTGACTTGTGAAACCATCGAAATCCAAATAGCCCCAACCGCCACGAACATCTTCGGTTTTGTTTAGCATCTGGAATTGTAATTCCGCGAGCTGTTTCAATCGGGAGCGTTTTGCTTCATCATTTTCGTGATAGTTGTACAGCGCAGAAATGGCTCTCAGGCCATAGGCGTGTCCCCAGACATTGTAGGTTGTGGTGGGGTCGACGTGGCGGAGCTTGGGGAGCTTTTCAAAGAACCATTGTTCGCCCTTTGCGATGGCCGCTTTGGTCTCAGGTCGCTGGTCTTGGCTGTCGAGAAGACCGGCCAACGCCAGGGCCGATGCGCCACTGCGAAAGGCGAGGTGGGCTTCAGGGACCGGAGCGTAAATATTGAGACCTTTGGTTCTTGTCGGCCCGCCCCAGGATCCGTCTTTGTTTTGCTTTCCGATCAGGTAATCAACCCCTCGTTTGATTGACGCCTCTAATTCACCTTCTTTAATTGGCTCGATCTCTTTGAGTTGGGCCAGTTTTTTTTGCTCCGAATAAAGCGGAGAGAGGAAAAGGAAGAAGATCAGGAAGCGCATTTGATCTTACTCTGAAGCTGGTAGGAGGATGACTTGATCGGCGGCGATGCCTTCCAGAATCTCCACGCGCTCTCCTGAGGTTTTCCCCAATTTCACCTCGCGGACTTCGTCTTTACCGTCGGCCATTTTCAGACGGATGGTGGATTTATTCCCTTCGGTTTTTACGGCGCTTTTGGGGACCGTGAGAGCCTTTTCATTGCGGTAGGTGATGAGTTTCACTTTGGCTTTCATGCCACCGACCAAGGGAGAGTCTTCCGGAAGAGTCACCTTCATGGCGAGTTTATATTTACCGTCTGCCCCCGGGATGTGGTCCAGACTTGTGATTTCAACCGGGAATGAGGTGGTGTCGATGCCATCCACTTCAGCGCTGCCTTTGTTTCCTGAGGCAAGTTGTAAGCGCTGGTTTTGCCCGACTGCTCCGTGAAGATTAAGTGGAGCTCCGTTGGCAACAAATGAAACCAGAGCGGTCTTTGCGGGGGCGGTGCCGTTGACGAAGAGAAATTTTGAAGTTCCGCCGAGGCTCCATGAGTGTCTGGAAATTTCTCCGTAAAAGATATGTCCGTCAGCTGGTGCTTTGAATGCCAGACATTTCGCATCGGCTTCGAGGTCCTTTAGTTTTTTGTCAGCTTCGGTATCCTGTCGTTTTTGCTTGGCGACGGCGTGTCGTTTTTCCTCGAGTATTCGCGGGAGGTTCAGCTTGGCTGTATCGAACGAGAGCTTGGCAGCATCAAATGCGCGCTCCAAGTCGACGGCTTGTTCCGGGATGGTTTTTTTTAGTGTTCGCGCGGTGGAGAGTTCCACTTTTTCGAGGCTGAACCTGGCCGTTTCCACGGAGGAACGTTGGCGCTTGAGAATGATTTCTTCGGTCTCTTCCGTCACGCCGTCTTCTTTGTACATTTGCAGGAGCTGTTTCAGCTCTTCCTCGACATATTCAAGACTGCGCTTCGCTCGTGCGAGCCCTTCGCGGGCATTCTTTTCCTGAATCGTCCGGCTGGTTTTCTTGAAGTAGTCTAATGACTCCTGATGGCGTTCGAAGGCGATTTCTTCTCCTTCAAGTAAACGGGGAGTGGTGATTTCGAGGTCAGCCAATTCGCGTTCGGCGCGAGCCAAAGCAATCTTGCGGGTCGCGACGGCCTCCTTGCTTTCCGCAAGGTGCTTGTCGTAGTCCTCGCGCTCGAAGGCAACGATGGTTTGGCCCTTTTTCACCGCCGCGCCGTGAGGAAGAAGCTCTTTGATTTCGAATTTGCTCCACTGCTCGGGATACAGCTTGTGAACGATAACATCGCCGGGAAGGAAGGTGGCGTCGATGGATAAGCTCGTTTCGAATGGTGTGCTTTTGACGACGTGCTCGCTGGCTGAAAGCACGGCAGTTCCGAGAAAAGTAAGAAGAAAGATTTTCGTCATGTTTGTTAGCTTAATGTCTGCGTTGATAGCTGCCTTTCCTCGCGAGGTAAAGAGTGCGATTTTTTTTCGATTTTTCAGAAAGCGGGACGAGATCGGAGACGACTTCGAATCCTGTTTTGCGGAGTTCTTTTTCCAGCGCGGGGTCTGGTCGGTTCATCACCAGTCCCAGAAGGCCGCCGTGTTTGAGTCTTTCGTTCAGAATTGCAAGGAAGTTGCCCGAGGTGAATGACCAATCCTTGGGCGCGAGGGTGTTGAGGTGGTCCAGGTCGGCAAGGACCGCTTGAATGCCGCTGAACTCTTCCGAGAGAGGCTCGAGGGGGGATCTATGATCGAAATAGACCCGTTCATCATCGAGCGGATCGATTGGCAGGTGTTTTGAAATCCAGTCAGGGAGCTCGCTTGATTCCGGCAAAATGACAAAGGAGGCCTTTTGTTGGGGAAGTGCCTCTCGAGCGGCTGCGATGGAGTGACCGAAACCCAGACCGAGAAAAACAATGCGTGGCTGGCGGGCGGAGCGGAATGGTTTGGCGACGAGTTCGACCAGCTTGCGGTTCGAGTATCCAAGGTGGCTGGCATCGATTTGGCTGCCGCTGCACTCAAGAAAGTAACGCCCGTCATGCTCAATAAGATCGATGGTGAGCTGACTACAGGATTGGGACTGCTCGATGAAATTGCGGGGTTTCATTAGGTATTTCTCGGAATTGCTCCTTGGTGGAGAGTGTTGTCTTGTTAGATGGTGAGATAATCCAGTAGAAAAATTCACGATGAGATCAAGATGGGCTCGTTAGGCCGAGGCCTCACGAGATTTTTCTCTGGGTATTTGACAAGGAGGTGTGAATAAGTCGCCGGATTGATCTGTTTGGATTGTTGTAAAATACCTAATTTTGAATCGTTAGCGTGCTCTATTCCCATCTTATTCACATGGTGAATGAATTGTGAATAGGTGAGAAAAGCGGGGAATAAGAAAATCTCGCGTCTTTGTCCTTGCACCTTGGGCCCAAATAATTAGCTTCTGCGCGCACTGCAAGTTGGTGGCCGTAGCTCAGTTGGTAGAGCCCCTGATTGTGATTCAGGTTGTCGCGGGTTCAAGTCCCGTCGGTCGCCCCATTTTTAAAAAGCCGCTCCTCTAGAGGAGCGGCTTTTTCTTGATCTAGAGCGATTGTTGGAAGTCTTTGACATTTTGGCGGGTGAGGAGGATCCAGGCCGTAATGGGATAGATCATCATCATGAAAGCTCCGGCCACACCGCCGAACTTGTAGACCAGGCAGAGAGTCTTCACGATGGTCTCGTTGGCGCCGGATATTCCGTCGCAGAAGGTCTGATAGGCTGGAAAGGCGATGATGATGATCAGGATGATTGAGGCGATCTTGGCGATGATTGAGAGTAGACTGTATTTGTGGGAAAGCCCGACGCCCCAGCGGGCATTGAGGAGCATGGCGAGGCCGCTGGTCAGGAGCATGGTGGCCAGGATCACGCTGAAAATCTCGAAGTAGAGGTTCAGCGAGAGCGCCTTGTCGAGGGCTTCGAGCGCTTCCGGAGTAAATTCGGCGGGAGCTTCCTTGTCTTGTTGAAATGACTGGAGGATGGAGGTTCTGGGGTCGTTTGAACCTAGTTTATTGAAAATGATTCCTCCAAATCCCACCGTGGCGACCAGAAGGTGAAGGACCCCGAAGACCGTAACCTGAGAGGGTTTTGGGACGAGAGGCGAAACGCCATCAACCAGGGTTTCAGACTCCGGAGCTTGGTAGGGATCTTCCATGCTTATTGAGACTAGAGAACGGCCTATGGCGAGGAAAGACGAGAATCACGCCATGACGCTTGAATTCCAGTCCAATGACCGCTTAGCTCTCGCCCGCATGAGTGACGAGGCATTGGCGCAATTGGTTGGCGGGACCGCAAAGGTCCTTTCGGAGAAAGAATTGGCCGAAAAATTAAAGGAAGGAAGACCCCTCAGGATTAAGCTGGGAGTGGATCCCACCGCCCCGGATATCCACCTCGGACACACTGTGCCGCTTGAGAAGCTGCGCCAGTTTCAACAATTGGGCCATCAGGCGGTGTTGATTATTGGTGATTTCACCGCAACGGTTGGAGATCCCACCGGTCGGAGCTCGGCCCGTCCGCCTCTCACACGCGAAGAAGTGCTCTCGAATGCCGAGACATATACGGAACAGGCTTTTAAGATCCTCGATCGTAAGAAAACAGAGGTCGTCTTTAATGGTGAGTGGTTTCGTAAGATGAGCTATGAAGAGGTTCTTCGGCTTAATGCCCGGGTGACGATGCAGCAAATGCTTCAGCGCGAGGATTTCAAGGAACGGATTGCGAAAGGCCAGGAAGTTCGACTGCATGAAATTCAGTATCCCATCATGCAGGGCTGGGACTCGGTGGAAGTGCGCTCCGATGTCGAAATTGGAGGAACCGACCAGCTCTTCAACATCCTCGTGGGTCGGGATTTGCAAAAGGAAGAGGGACAGCCACAACAGGTTGTCATGCTCATGCCGCTTCTTGAGGGGCTGGATGGGACCAAGAAGATGTCCAAGAGTTCCCACAACTATGTTGGTGTAAACGAGGCCCCCAACGAGATGTTTGGGAAACTGATGAGTATCAGCGACGAGTTGATGGATCGCTACTATCTCCTCCTGCTCGGGTCAGCCCGGGATGCCTCGCTTCATCCAATGGAAGCCAAGAAGGAATTGGCCCGGCTCCTGGTATCCCGCTATCACAGCGATGAGGAAGCGAAAGCGGCCATAGAATTTTGGAATTTACGTCATAGCAAAGGTGATGTGAGCGTTGGTGCTGTAGATTATCGTCCTCCCGGTGGCCGGAGCAGTGTTGCGCAGGTCGTACAGTTGGCCTTTCTTGATGTCTTCGATCTTCAAAAGTCGCTGGGCGAGGTTAAAAAGCAATTTATCATTCCCGGAGCAGTGCAGTTGGACGGTGTTAAACTAACTGACCCGGCCGCAACCTTTGAGGCTCAGTCTGGACAAATTCTTCGATTGAGTAAAAAGCACTCAGTCAAGATAGTTTAACAAATCTGAGTATCTTCGCTGGCCGAGCTTGTCCGCTTGGCGTAGGTTCCGCCCGACAAGATATTATCTATGAGTGATTTTTTCTATGCTCTTCTTCTGATGCTGGTTGTGATCGGTATCTTTAACGTGATCATTTTTGTTCACGAACTGGGTCATTTCCTGGCCGCCCGATGGCGTGGGTTGCAAGTGGATCGTTTCCAAATCTGGTTCGGGAAGCCGATCTGGAAGAAGGAAATCAATGGCGTGCAGTATGGACTGGGCTGGCTTCCCTTCGGAGGATTTGTGGCTCTGCCCCAGATGGTCACCATGGAGTCGGTCGAGGGAAGTAATCGCGGCGAAGATGAACTCCCTCCGGTCAGCCCGCTTGATAAAATCATTGTGGCCTTCGCGGGTCCGCTTTTTAGTCTCTCTCTCGCCGTTTTGGGATCGCTGTTGGTATGGCAGGTGGGGAAACCCCAGGATGCCATCACCTCAACGGTAATTGGTGGTGTTGTCGCGGATGGTCCGGCGGACAAAGCGGGTCTCCTCCCGGGGGATAAGATTCTCGAAGTGAATGGGGAGCCGGTGGATTGGTTCCGCGGAAGTATCTTCAAAGGAGTGCAGGAGCAGATCATGCTCACCGAGGGGGAAGTAGTGAAGTTCAAGATCGAGCGAGACGGAGAAGTTCAATTTGTGGAATCAAACTTCGGTATTGAGGAGACTGCGTTTTTTAGGCGGCGTGCTCTTCCTCGGGTTGGGATTGGTGCGGCTGGTCCCGCCATCATCGGGGAGATTCTGGAAGGTGAAAATGAGAGTCCTGCCGAGCGCGCGGGACTGAAAAAGGGGGATCAAGTGATTCAGGTGAATGGCGTCGAGGTCGTGGGAACTCTTCACGTAAGTCAGTTGTTGGCTGACAATGAATGGAAGCAAAGCGTTTTCCAAGTGAAGCGCGGTGATCAAGTGATCGAGTGCAGTGTAACGCCTTTAAAGCCGGAAGGTGAGATGTTTGAGGATCAGGATCCCAAGGTCGGAATTCTTTGGGATTGGCAGGCGAATATCGAGACTGCCATGGTGCATCCAACGCCGTATTTTCAAATCTTTGACAGCCTGAAGACAATGTGGGTCACGATTTCGAAGGTCACTTCCCCATCTTCCCATGTAGGTGTCGATCAGCTTGCCGGTCCGGTTGGAATCGCCCGAACCAAATATCTCCTTCTCAAGACCGAGGATGGTTGGCTGCGGGTGATGTGGTTTTTCGTCCTCTTCAATGTTAATTTGGCGGTCTTGAATATGCTGCCCTTACCTGTCTTGGATGGTGGGCACATTGTCATGGCCATCATCGAGTGGGTTCGCGGTCGTCCGGTTAATCAGCGCGTGCTGGAGGTGGTTCAGACTGGATTTGCGCTACTCTTGATAGGCTTTATGCTTTTTATCACCACGAAAGACCTCGGAGACACGATTCCATCGGGCGGTAAGGGCGGTAAAGTGGTCTGGCCCGAGGTCGCCCAGTAGGGGGAGCTTGCTTCCAAGGAGGTGACCTGTCATAGCTACTGCCTCGCTTTTTCTGATAGAGATGAAACGCACTCCTCATTCCGTCAACGTCGCCCGGCTCACTTATGTCGTCATTTGTGAACTCGCAGGATTGGCGATTGCCCTGAGCACCCCCGCAATTGAACTATGGGTCGGATTGTTTGGAGCGCTGATCGTGGCTGGTTTTTTTATCTTCGTAGAATCCTTGATGAAGGATTTTACGCTGCGTGGGTTTTCAACCGCGACCTTCGGAGTCGCGATCGGATTGATCTGCGGATTTCTTCTAAATCGTGTTGGAATCACTGACCTGGTCAAGTTGGCGGCGAGTTCCTTCTCGGATGAAAGCATAGGAGATTCACTCGTTTTGGCTCTCAATATCGCGATCTACAGTAGTCTGGCATTTTTGGGAGCGGTGCTCGCATTGCGGAGTAATCAGGAAGATTTTTCCTTCATCATTCCCTACGTGCGATTCCGTCAGGATGCCGCCTCGGGACAGCCTCTATTACTCGATGGTGAGGTCATTATGGACGGGCGGCTCCCACGAATGATGGCCGCTGGATTTTTGACCGGACGGCTTCTTGTCCCGCAATTCGTGCTAGATGAACTTCAAGTCATGGCCAATTCCGCTGCGGCAGGGAAACGGCAGCGGGGACAACGCGGGTTGGAGATTTTGGATGAGCTGCAGAAAAATCCCGGAGTTCCAATTACCATTCATGATGCGCGTGGGATTGCTGAGGATGAATCATTTCAGGGGCGACTGGTACAGTCCGCCAAGTTGCTCGGAGCGCGCTTGGTGACCACAGATGAGAATCTCACCAAAGTGGCTCATCTCCAGTCGGCGGATATTATCAATCTGAATGATCTCTCGGACGCTTTGAAGCCAGCCGTGGTGGTCGGAGAGTCGATGCGACTTGCCTTGGTGCGTTCAGGAAAAGACGAACATCAGGCGGTGGGATATATGCCGGATGGTACTATGATTGTGGTGAATCACGCGATCTCGAAGATTGGCACTTCACAGGATGTTACCGTGATTAGCACGCTTCAGACGAGCGCCGGCCAAATGGTCTTTGCCGAGCTTCACGATAACGAAGGAGAGAAAGGTGAGTGAGGTCAAGGCGATCTCAGTAACGCAACTAGCCCGCCGGATTCGGAATCTTCTTGAGATTCAAGTGGGCGAAATTTGGGTGGAGGGAGAAGTGAGCAATGTTCGCAAGCAATCGAGCGGGCATTGGTATTTTTCGCTGAAGGATGAGTCGGCTCAGATTTCCTGTGCCATGTTCGGAGCGCGCCGCCGGACCGGTAACGAAGTGATCGAGGATGGCGCCAAGGTGCAGATTTTTGGGGAGACCAGTTTTTATGAAGCTCGCGGGAGCACCCAATTGATCGTTAAGAAAGTTCAGGCCGTCGGGCAGGGGGATTTGCAGGCGCGATTTGAGTCACTCAAGAAAAAGCTCAACCAGGAAGGGCTCTTCGACCAAGACCGGAAGAAGGAATTGCCAGGGTTCCCCAAAGTCATCGGAATCGTGACGTCCCCGACCGGAGCGGCACTGCAAGATATGAAAAATGTCCTCTCCCGTCGGGCTCCTTGGCTGACGGTTGTTTTTTTCCCGGCTTCGGTTCAAGGGAAAGGAGCCGAGCAGGGGATTGCCCGCGCGATCAGGCGAGCTGGAAATACCGGTGCTGAGGGCTTGCCCCAGCCAGAGGTGTTGATTGTAGGACGTGGTGGAGGCTCGCTCGAAGATCTGTGGAATTTTAACGAGGAAATCGTCGCGCGTGCGATTGCGGATTGTCCTATTCCCGTTGTGAGTGCGGTGGGGCATGAAATTGATTTTACGATTGCGGATTTTGTCTCCGACCTGAGAGCTCCCACCCCAAGCGCGGCCGCAGAATTGGTGGCGCCGGATCAGGTCGAGCTGCGGGACCGTCTCGATCGGATGGGTGAGCGATTGACGCGAAGTGTGGAGAGTCGTCTTGATCGTCTTGCCGACCAGATGGATTTTTACGAGCGAGGGATTCTCGGGCAACCTTCGGAGAGAGTATTACAATCACCAATCTGGCATCTCGAGAAGTCTCGGAGGTCATTTTTCAAGGCTGCGAGTGGCGCCTTGATGGAATTGGAAAACCGCATTGTCCATCATTCCGCCAACTGGCATCGTTATCATCCTCGGGAAGTCTTTAGACGAAGACAGGATCGCCTGGATGCGACTCAAGAGGCTTTTCTGAGTGCTGCGGAAAATGCGCTAAAACTTTATCAGGAAAAAGTGCTTCGTCTGAAATCCGTTCTCCATGCTCTGGGGCCCAATAGTATTCTGGAACGGGGATTTTCGATCACTTTTGATGAAGAGGGTGAGATTGTCAAAGACCCGAAGAAATTGAAGAAAGGTGACCGAATTGAGTCAATGCTACGTCACGGTAACCTCAGCAGTAGGGTGGAATAGAGCTCTGCTTTTGAGTGAAGTATGGCGATCTTTATCGCGCTCTTGCTCCTATTTTGAGAATGGAGGAAAGTTATTTTCGAACTTGGATCTGATTACGCGCAACATATCGAATTGCTTCAGGATGCTCAAATTATTGCCGATTCTGGTTGGACCTGGAGATTTCTTTTTGCGCAGCAGACAGCTTGAGAATGGAAGCCGCCGGTAATTCGAAGCGTTTCGGTTGATCGAAACCAATCCAGGTGGCCACGACGCATTCTTTCCCAAGTGAGACGGTCCAATAGTCGGCGTGTGAGAGGGATTGTCCCGAGAAGAAAACCGGAAGGTTCTCGGGGATGGCATGATCGTTGAAAGCTGGGAAAATAGCCGGAGGGCGGGAGAATAGCGTTCGGTCTGTGCTTTCGACTTTGCGAATGAAGACCGTGGCAGGCCTTGAGCCGCCTTCGAGAATCGTAGCGTAAGCAGTTGCCAATTCGAGTAGGGAGACGCTGAGGGTGCCCCGAAAGAAGTCATCACCGTTCCCAAACGTTCCCCCGAGGCCAAAGCGACGAAGGAGCTTTGAAGCATCGTTGAACCCCAGTTGTCGACCGGTTGCGACAGGGTTTCCTTTGATTGGGAGATGCCCGCGTTCCAGGGAGGCTGTATTGATCAGAGCCTCGATCAATTCCGGTCCAAGATCACGGCGGGAGTCGAGGGCCCGGTGGTGATCAGTTTCGTCACCAAGCACGAGGTTGAAACGCGACCGCAACGCTGCTCTCATAACCCTAACCCTAACCCTAACCCTAACCCTAACCCTGACCCTAACCTTGGGGATGGACTCGTTTGTCTCTCGGAGCGTTTGAAGGAGCTCTAACCCTAA
>NHEN01000074.1 GCA_002172625.1 Verrucomicrobiaceae bacterium TMED86
ACGAATGGGATCACCCTCGCCGCCGAGAAAGACAACGCCATCTTTGCTTCCGGCAAGAACGCCAAAACTGAATACTTCGTTTCCACTCCCACCACGCTCACCGGCATCACCGCGGTGCGACTCGAAATGCTCGCCGACGATCGTCTTCCCGGCAAAGGGCCCGGACTCGGAGGCGGTAACTTCGTGCTCGGCGAATTTGAATTAGAAGTCGCTCCCGCCTCCAATCCCACGAAGTTCCAGAAAATAAAATTCAACACCGCCAAGGCCAGTTTTAGTCAGAAGAGCTACGAAGTGGCCAAAGCCATCGACGGCAAACCCGGCGGCCCCAATGCCGGCTGGGCCATCTCCCCGCAGGTTGGCAAAAACCAAACCGCCATCTTCGGCATTGGCCAGCCCATCGGACACGACGGAGGCAGCATTCTCCGCTTCACCCTGAAGCAGCACTTCGACGACCGACACCTTATCGGCAAGTTCCGCCTCTCCGTCACCACCAAGACCGGCCCCTTGCCTTTCTTCGTTCCCGATAATGTGAAGGCTGTTCTTGCCCTCGCTCCGGACAAGCGAAACGACAAGCAGTCTGCCGAACTCACCAAGTATTTCCGCGATAACGACTCCGCACTCAAGGCTCTCGACGGACAATTGGTAAATGCCAAAAAGCCGCTCCCCATCGATCCCGAGCTGACCAAACTCCGTAACCACCTCGCCGCGATGGAGAAAGTCCCCCGCGCCGACCCGCTGCACGACCGACTTCGCTACGATCTCGAACTCAGCACCAAGCAACTCTCCCAACGCCGCCTCACCGGCGCCCAGGATCTCGCTTGGGCTCTCATCAATACACCCGCCTTCCTCTTCAACCGATAACCGACACCCACCAAAGCCATGTTTAGAATTCCAGGACAAGCCGCCAAAGACGTTTGCGACCCCAACGCCGGAGTCACCCGACGCGATGTATTACGAGTCGGCGGCGCCGGCATGCTCGGCATGTCACTCGGCACCCTCTTCCAGGCCAAAGCTCTGGCTGAAGAGAAAAAGCACAGCGGCGCTCCCGGTTGGGGCAAGGCCAAGAGCATCATCATGGTCTACCTGCAAGGCGGCCCCAGTCACCTCGACCTTTGGGACCCGAAGGAGAACGTTCCCGATAATGTGAAGAGTGCCTTCAAGTCCATCCCCACTAAAATCCCCGGCACGCACTTCACCGAGATCCTACCCAAGCTCGCCAAGATCAACGACAAGTTCACCATGATCCGTTCGATGAGCTACACGCCGAACGGACTCTTCAACCACACCGCCGCGATCTATCAAATGATGACCGGCTACACCACCGACAAGGTGAGCCCCTCCGGCCAACTCGAACCACCGAGCCCGAAGGACTTCCCCAACTTCGGTTCCAACCTGGTCAAGATCCGACCGATGGAGGATCCCATGCTTCCCTTCGTGATGCTCCCCCGCCCGCTTCAGGAAAGTAACGTCGTCGGCAAAGGTGGCGCCGCCGGATTCCTCGGCAAGTCATACGACCCCTACACCCTCTATCCCGGCGGCGACGACATGGACATGAACAAGATGACGCGCATCAAGATCGACGATCTGCAATTGCGTCCCGACGTCTTTTCTCTTCGCCTTAAACGTCGCGCTACTCTTCGCAATGCCATCAATGCGCAGATGCCAACCATCGATAAAGCCGTCGAAGAATACTCTCTCGAGGAAAATTACGAACGAGCGCTCAACCTCATCGTCAGCGGCCGCGCCCGTGAAGCCTTCGCTCTCGAACAAGAGCCCGAGAAGACCCGCGAGGCCTATGGCAAAAACACCTTTGGCGACAGCTGCCTCCTCGCCCGTCGTCTCGTCGAAGCCGGCACTCGCGTCGTCGAGGTCATCTGGCCCAAAGTCGCCAACTCCGACAACCATTCCTGGGACACCCACAAAGGCCTCTCCAAACGCATCAAGGACCAAGCCGGCCCCATGCTCGACAACGGCCTCTCTTCTCTCATTTCCGATCTCGATGACCGCGGCTTACTCGACGAAACCCTCGTCGTCGCCGTCGGCGAATTCGGACGCAGTCCGCAAAAAGGCGTCAGCACCTCCGGCAACAACAACAGCGCCGACGGTCGCGACCATTGGCCCTATTGCTACACCAGCGTCATCGCCGGAGCTGGCATCAAACGCGGCAACGTCCACGGCAAATCCGACGCCACCGGTTCGGCCCCCACTGAGGACCCCGTCCACCCCGGCGAACTCCTCGCCACCATCTACCACGCCTTCGGTATCGACCCTGAAACCATGGTCATGAATCACCTCAACCAACCGAGGGAACTCGTGAAAGCCAAACCGGTCCTGGATCTCTTTGCATAGTCAGATTGGATAATTCGAAATACCGATTACTCTGAATGCTGTATTGACAGGGAGAGTAACGAGTTGGCTTGACGCGGAACCCTCTAAATTTCAGCTCTATCCAGCCATTTCGCTACAGCTTGGTCATGCACCTCGCGCACGAAAATATCAAACTGGCGCCCTTCTGGACCCTCGTGATTGAGAGGAGCGAAGAAGAAATGATCGTTTAACTCAAGACGAGGCAAGCGCATGGTTCGGAAGAAGTCATTTTGGTTGATAAGGCATCTTGGCTTTCGACTCTTTTAACCAATCATTGAGTTCCTTGAGCATCTTGTGCGCAAGCACTGGCTTCGCCTTGGAAAGATCGTTCCTCTCACCAATGTCAGCCTTGAGGTCATAAAGCTCGATCGAATCGTCATCGTAGAATCGAATCAACTTATAGCGCCCTGTTACCACGGCTCCGGCGAGACGATTTCTCTTGTGAAAGGCGTAGTTGGGATAGTGAAAGAAAACCGACTTACGCTTCAACTCACTCTTTCCAGTGATTAAAGGAATGAGGCTCTCGCCATCTTGGGGCACTCCGGGCTTGGGCTTGAGGCCAGCCACTTCGAGAAGAGTCGGAAAGACATCAGTGGTCACAATAGGCACGCCGTTCTCGCTTCCCGGCTTCACTTTGCCCGGCCAGCGAATGACCCAGGGAACGCGAATGCCACCTTCGTAGATGTGTCCTTTGTTGTCTCGGAGCGGACCATTGGTGAAGAGCGAGCCGTTGTCCGAAGTAAAAATGACAAGCGTGTTGTCTGCGACCCCAAGATCATCGAGTGATTTCAGAACCCGACCAATCGAACGATCCATTCCTTCGATCATCCCGGCATAAGCAGGATTCTCGACGCCACGCTTCTTGTATTTCTCGATCAAGTCCTCGGGAGCCTCGATGGGATAATGCACCGAGTAATTCCAAAAGGTCAGAAAGAAGGGCTTCTCTTTGTTCTTCTTCAAAAAAGAGATGCACTCATCTGCCATGCGCTCAGGCAAATACTCACCCTTCTCACCATCCTCGAGCGCCGGAATACGATAAGGAGCAAAGAAGCTCGGCGGCCCGCCGCGATCACAGCCTCCAATATTCAAATCGTAGCCCTGAAACTCCGGACGCAGCAACGGCTCCCACTTTTCTCCAGACTCGTTGTTCCCTTTGCGATGAGAGAGATGCCACTTCCCAACAAAGCCGGTGGCGTATCCCGCCTCTTTCTTCAATCGTTCCGCAATCGTCTCCGCGGCGAGCGGCAGATAGGTCAGCTTCGTGGCTCCGGCCTGAACTCGTCCTTTGGGAACCATCCCCTCTTTATGGCCAGGAGCATGATTGGTGATCCCGAGTCGCGCGGGAGAAATACCAGTCATCATCGCGGCCCGGGTGGGCGTGCAAACCGACGCGGCAGCATAACCTTGCGGAAAGATCATTCCTTCCTTCACAAACTGATCGAGAAAAGGCGTCTCAAGATCTTTGTTTCCCTGAAAGCGGGTATCCCACCATCCAAGATCATCGGCCATGATGACCACGATATTGGGAAGGGCGGCGAAGCTCGAAACCACCGAAGCGATCAGCAGAGAGATGATTGCTTTTTTCATCAGACTAAAAGATCTTTGACGACGTGCCCGTGAACATCCGTGAGACGGTAATCACGTCCCTGAAAGCGGTAAGTAAGCTTCTCGTGGTCGAATCCAAGAAGATGCATCCAGGTGGCTTGCAAGTCATGCACGTGCACTTTATCGCGAGCGACCGAGAATCCGAGTTCGTCCGATGCGCCATGCGTATATCCGCCCTTCACGCCTCCCCCTGCCATTACCATGGTGTAGCAATCCGGGAAGTGATCGCGGCCGAGAACTTTCCCTTTGGAGGTCCGTCCCTCGCGGAAGGGCGTGCGCCCAAATTCCCCACCCAGAATAATCAGGGTATCGTCGAACATCCCGCGCTCTTTGAGATCTCTAATTAACGCGGCCACCGGCTTGTCCATGGTGGCACACTTGTTGGTCAGACCATCGCGGATGTCTTCCTTGGGATTGGTCCCGTGGAAATCCCACCCCCAGTCGAAGAGCTGCACAAAGCGCACACCGTCTTCAGCGAGACGACGGGCCAGAAGGCAGTTGTTGGCGAAGCTCGACGCTCCAGGTTGCGCGCCATAATTCTCGAGCGTCTTCTTCGATTCCTTGGAAATATCCATCACCTCCGGCACCGACATCTGCATGCGGAAAGCCAGCTCATACTGCGCCATGCGGGTGAGGGTCTCAGGATGAGCAAAGTCTTTCGAAGCCGCTTCATTAAGATCGCGCAAGGCATCGAGACTGGCCCGGCGCAGACTGCGGTCCATTCCCGGCGGGTCGCTGACATAGAGAACCGGGTCACCTTTCGAGCGACACTGCACCCCTTGATACACCGATGGAATAAAGCCCGATCCAAAGGAGCTCTTTCCGCCATTCGGCTGCACTCCGCTAGAGATCAACACTACGTAACCTGGCAGGTTTTGATTTTCTGATCCCAAGCCATAGGTCGTCCAGGCCCCGAAGGTCGGACGTCCCGGCTGCTGAAACCCGGTATGCACAAACAACTCCGCCGGGGCGTGGTTGAAGTGATCCGTCGTCATCGAGTTGATCACGCAAAAATCATCGGCAAGGTCGTGAAAATGCGGAATGGCATCGGACATCCACATGCCATTTTTGCCATACTGCTTGAAGGTGCGCGGGCTGCCCATCAACTTGGGCGTTCCCGAGGTGAAGGCGAACTTCTTACCCTTAATGTATTCGTCGGGACACTCCTGTCCATCGCGCTTCACCAACTCCGGTTTGTGATCCCACATGTCGAGATGCGGCGGCGACCCGGTAAGGTGCAGATAAATCACGCGCTTCGCTTTGGCTGCTTGAGGCGGCAATTTCGGCAGGAGCGGATTGCTCGGCGCTTCCAACGCCATGGCATCAGTCGCCAGCATATCGCCCAAGGCAACTCCCCCGAGTCCCATGGAGCATTGTTTGAAAAAGTGCCGCCGCGTTTTGTATTGCAGGCTTTCGAGTTGTGGGTTCATCAGATTGGAAAAGTAAGACTTTAGCGTTTCATTAAGGTCTCATCGAGATTGAGGAGGACATTGGCGACAACGGTGAGAGTTGCGAGATCAGCGGCGTTGGCTCCCTCCGGAAGCGGGCCGATGGGATTGGTGGCCATCTCCTGGGCGAGCTTGGTATCGCCGGAGTATCTGACCCGAGTGGCATCGTAAAGCGAGATGAGTCGCGTTGTTTCGATCCTGGTCGGCGGACGAGAGAGAGTGAGTTGAAATCCAAATTCGATCTGCGCTGCCAAGTCTCCCTCCTGCACCGACATGCGTCGCGCCAGGGCCTGGGCGGCTTCGATGAAGACCGGATCATTCAAAGTCACGAGCGCTTGCAGCGGTGTATTGGTGCTACCACGTCGCACCGTACAAACTTCGCGGTTCGGCGCACCGAAAGTCGCCATGGATGGATAGGGACTGGAACGACGCCAACTGGTGTATAAACCACGACGGAACTTATCCTCACCCGCACTGGTCTTCCAATCAGTTCCGCCGCCAAAGGCCGCCTTGAGCCCAAGATTAGGCTGGGGGGGACGCACCGGCTGGCCATACATTTTTGAACTGAGCAAACCCGACACCGCGAGCGCCTGATCGCGGATCATTTCCGCCGAGAGGCGCACGCGGGGACCACGGGCGATGAGTCGGTTGTCCGGATCGCGAGCGGCCATTTCATCGGTAACGTGAGAGTTCTGACGGTAGGCCGACGAGGTCACGAGGAGCTTGAGGAACTTCTTCACGTCCCAGCCTTCCTTCACGAATTCAATTGCCAACCAATCCAACAACTCGGGATGGGAAGGCCGCTCACCCTGGGAGCCAAATTCCTCACTGGTCAGAACAATGCCAACACCAAAGAGGTTTTCCCAAAATCGATTCGCCACCACCCGGGCTGTGAGCGGATTGTCTTCGTGGACCAACCACTTCGCCATGGCCAGACGGTTGGGCTCCATTCCTTCGGGCAGCGAACCAAAAATTGCAGGAACCCCGGGCCCAACCTCTTCACCATGGCTCTTATAGTTTCCGCGAAGGTGAACATGCGTCTTGCGATGTTTATTCTTTGGTAAATCGCGCATGATGGGAACCGTGGTGCCGGGCTTGAGAGCGGCGATCTGCTTCTTCAAGGCGGCGATCTTTTCACGCGATCGCAGCGCAGCAGGGTTGACTTTGACATAGTGGGCAAAGAGGGACGCCTTGGCATCTGCGTCGCGCTTCGCGGCGGGCACGGCAAGAATGGCGGCAATCGCATGTGGCACGACAGGCGCTGGCTCGGCGGCGTCGGTGACTGAGATGCGAAAGCGGCCGATCGCGTGGTTGGGATATATCTGAGCCAGCCCGATCTTCAACGAGCCTCCGGGCAGAGGCTTGGCGAGGCGAAAGACCGCATGATGATCTTTGCCGGTCGCCCCACCGACCGCCCAACCCGACTGGCTGGCCGGGCTGCCGTCGATTGCCAACGAAGCATCGAAATCCTTCTGGTCGTAGGTGGCCGAGGCGCTGGCAAAACTTCCGCGCTGCGCGCCGTCGAGCGCCACCGCCTGCTCGCGCTTCGGTGCTTTGGCAAAGGTTTGTTCCCAAACCGGGACACGTTTTCGGTCGAGCACGGAGAGCTTGAAGCCGTCGAGCCGACTCTGCAGATTATTATCGGTGCGGTTCCAAACGGCGAGCCGCGATAAATCATATTCGGCACCGAGGTCTACCTCCCAATAGGGAGCCTTGTCGCCATCGTTGGTGTGGGTGGTGCTTTTGGCCGTGAAAATGCCATTGGTGTTGCCATCGATGGCGAGGCGCGCGTCGCCGCCGTATCCGGTGGTGCTCTGTTTGGCCTTGCCCTTGAGGGCGACATTGACACCCGAGGCGTCGAAGGCCTGCACCTCGGCGACATGGATGATCCTACCGTTGCCCGGAAGATCGATCCGCACGAAGCGGCCGCGTTTGCTGTTCGAATTACCGCCACTCGAAAGCGCGACCTCGTTGAGGACGAAGTTCTCCTTCCGACCGGGTCCGCCGCCGTCGAGTTTTTCGTAAGCGAGGGCTTCGATCTTGAGTGCAGTGATCTGTTTCAAATTGCTGCTCGCCTCAATCGAGTAGCCATCGGTCTTAGCCGCCTTACCACTGACCAGCACCGACTTGTCACTACCGAGTTCAAAAGTCGCGCCCGAGGTCGCGGTCATTTTCGTCGGCGCCAGCACCTGCCATTTGGTTGGATTCGATTTCAGGCCAGCCTCCCACTTTGCCATCTCGGCGAGATTGGCGGTATCAGGAACCAGAGCCGCTTTTTCAAGAGCCGCGATCTCTGCTTCCAGTTTTGCGCGCTTCCCGCCATCAGCCGACACATTGATTGTCGGCGCCTCGTTCCGGCGGTCGGCGTCTTCCGATTGGTTGAAGATGGAGAACATCTGGAAATACTCCGCGTGCGTAATGGGATCGTATTTGTGCGTGTGACATTGCGCGCAGGCCGCCGTCGTTCCCATCCAGGTCGCCATGGTGGTATTCACACGGTCGACCACCGCAGCATTACGAAATTCCTCATCGCTGGTACCGCCTTCGTTGTTCGTTTTGGTATTGCGATGAAAGGCCGTCGCAATGAGCTGATCCTCGGTGGGATTGGGAAGCAGGTCTCCTGCGATCTGCTCGATGGTGAATTGATCAAAAGGCATATTCGCATTAAGCGCGCGGATGACCCAATCGCGATAGGCCCAGATCGTGCGACCGGGATCGTCTGCATAACCCGCCGAGTCCGCATAGCGTGCGAGGTCTAACCACGTCCTTGCCCAATGCTCACCAAAGGCCGGTTTGACCAGGAGACGGTCGACCAACTTTTCGTAAGCGTCCGCGCTTTTGTCAGCGAGAAATACCTCCACCTCTTCCTTCGTCGGAGGCAACCCGGTGAGATCCAAAGAAACACGTCGAATCAGGGTATAAGAATCCGCTTCCTTGCGTGGAGAAAGCCCCTCTTTTTCTAAACGATCCAACACAAAGGCATCGATGACGTTCCGCACCTTCCCGGACTGGCTGTCCACTTTGGGCACCTCCGGATTCACCGGCTTCGCATAGGACCAATGAAGCTCGTAATTCGCGCCCTCCTTAATCCACTGTTTGAAAAGTTCGATTTCCTCTTTCGAAAAGCGCTGCCCCTTTCCGGGAGGCGGCATCATGTCATCCTCGTCGTCGGTCACGATCCGGTAGATTAATTCGCTGTCCTTGAGATTGCCCGGCACAACGGCGGCAAAGCCCTTCCTCTCGTGCATGGCCCCCTCTCTGGTATCGAGCCTTAGCTTACCCTTCCGATCCTCCTCATCCGGCCCATGGCAGGCGTAACAACGGTTCGACAAAAGCGGACGAATGTCTTCATTGAAACTGACTTTGGCACGGGCGGC
>NHEN01000075.1 GCA_002172625.1 Verrucomicrobiaceae bacterium TMED86
ACGGTTCGCCTCGGCTCAAGCCGACCACAACGAAATCAACGACGAACTTTACCCCTTCCTCCGCACCCGGCTCAAGCTACCCGACGGAGCGACCGGAAGCGAAATCGCAGACAGCCTCCCGGCCAAGGACGGAGAACTATCGGAACTAATCCGCGAGCACGCCAAAACAGCCTTCACCCCGCGCGCCAATTCCACCGACCTCAAATCACTTTCATCCTATCTCGCCAAGATCAGCTTTCTCTTCCTCCTCTGCCTGCAATCCCTGCAAGGAAGCACTCTGGAAGAAGCGAACAAAGCCTTTGAAAATTCCCGCTTCAACGAGGCCATCGCGATTTACGACAAGCTCATCGAAGAAAACCCCGGCCACACCTCGCTGCACTTCAATCTCGCCCAGGCCTATCTCTCCGCCGACGACACCGGACGCGCCCGCGCCTCCTGCCACACCGCTCTGCTTCTCGATCCTCTTGACGCCGAAACCCGCGCCCTGATGGATGAAATCCGCAACCGCCAGGGCCAGCCCGCCCTCCCGGGCACCTCACTCATCGCACTCAGACCCGACCAATGGGTCATGGTCGCCACCGCACTCTGGATTCTCGCCTTCACCTACCTCGGCATCCGCCACTTTCGCGCTCTTCCCAAGTGGCCCGCCCTCGCCGTCATCACACTGGCGGCATTGCTCGCCCTCGCCGCCGCCTGGCGACAGCAAAACGCCTACTCCGACGATCAATACATGGTCCTCGTTGACGACCTCCCGCGCGAACCAACCGCCGGCACGCCCGACTGGAACTACTCACCCTTCCGCGCCGGGCAAATTGTCAAGGTAGGCGAAACCACCGGAACCCACGCCAAGATCGCATCGGCTGAATCCTCATTCTGGCTCCCTTTGGAACACCTTCAACAAGTTTGGTAATATGAAAGTTCTCGTCCTTCTCACCGCCCTCAGCTCCCTCGCTTCCGCCGTCACCTGGACCGATCAACACACCCGGACTCTCGACGAGCGTAGCCTCGCCTTCAGCCAACAACTCCCGAAAAGCACCGTCATTATCGGGCGCCTCGGCCGGGCCGACACCCGAACCGCAGTCGTAATCTCCACAGAAGGACACCTTATCAGTCCCTACCTCGGAAGTATCGACGGAGAGCCCGCACCCTACCTCCTTTATCATCCCGATGGACGCCGTGAAGAACTCACCACCATTATTGAAAAAGACAAACTCAACTTCGCACTCCTCAAAACCGAATCCCCCGGCCTCGCACCGGTGCCCCTTTCTGAACGAAGTGACGACACCGTCTTCGTCACCGGTTGCGCTCCCATCACCAAACTTGGCGAGCAAGCTCACTTTCAGGTCTGCCACCTCCTCGCCCAACCAGCCGAAGACTCCAAGGTTTTTTCCCTCGATCTTCAAACCGTCGGACTCGGCGATGCCGTATTCAATCTCGACGGCTCCCTGACCGGCATCATTTCAAAATATACCAATAGCGGGCCCCAGGCCACACTCCTCTCCCGAATCATCGAAAAAGACGCCAAACTCAGCGAAGTTCTCCCCGAATTGGTAAAGTCCAGCCCCACGCAACTTCCGAAAGCTCCCAGCCTCACCAAAGACGAACTCAAGGAACTCGAACAATCAGCCCTCCGCCTGGCACGGGAAAAAGAAGCCCTGAAGATCTTCCCCTCGCCCTTGCCCAGCGTCCTCATCTTCAACGTCGACAAACAACTGACCCACTCGATCATCGGCACCATCGTTGATGCCAATGGCCTCATTCTCACCAAGGCGAGTGAGCTTGGACCCGACCTCACCGCCCGTTATAATGGCAAGACACATCCTGCCGTTCTCCTCTCGACCGACGAAAAAAGCGACCTCGCTCTCGTTGGCATCGAAGCTTCCAATATGCCGGTGATCCAGTGGCACGAGGATATTCCCTCCTCGGGCAGCCCACTGGCCGCACCAAAACTACTCAAGGAAACTACCTCTGAAATGCTCATCGAAGAATCCGCGCTTCTCGGGAACTTCATCGGCATTCAAAAATCAGGAACCCCCACCATTCATCAAACCAGCTCGGTCACCAGCCTGGGAGTCGTCACGGAACAGCTCGACAACGGCCTGCAAATCTCCGCCATCCGCTCCAAATCCTCCGCCAGCAAATCAGGCCTCACGGTTGGCGACACCATCGTCAATATTGACAAGACCAAAACCCCGACCCGATCCACCCTCACCAGTTTCCTTAACAACAAAGCTGTCGGTGACGAAGTTCAGGTCAACATCTCCCGCGGCGGCTCGACGCAGACTTTCGCTGTCACGCTGGAGTCCCCCGACCTGATGCCTCCGACCACCGGAATCTCGGCCAACTCGTCTATCCCCGTCATTCCCAGCGTCCGCCGAAGCCCTTTCCCCGACTGCCTTGTCCACACCATCTCTCTCAATGCTTGGGACTGCGGATCACCCCTTTACGATCAAAACGGCAAGGCTATCGGCCTCAACATCGCCTCGGTCTCAGCCGGGAAAACCCTCGCTCTCACACCCAGGGAAATCCGCACCGCTCTCGAGCGCCTCCTCACAAACTCCCGCCAATTTTAAGCCATGAAATTTCTCCTACCCTTTCTCTTTTCTCTCTCACTGGTATTGGGACAAACTCCCGAGGAACTCGACCGCACCCTCAAAAAACTCGCTCCCGACCTCGTTGCCTCCACTGTCGCCATCATGGTCGGACAAGGCTCTGGCTCCGGCGTCATCGTGACCGCCGATGGCCTTGTTATCACGGCTGCTCACGTCACATCGACCCCCGGAAAACAAATGAGCGTCCTCCTCTCCGATGGCCGCGAGCTTCCCGCCACCAGCCTCGGCGTCGATCACAATACCGATGGTGCCCTACTCAAAATCAACTCTCCCGGACCATTTCCCTTCCGCCCCTACATCAAGGAAAAGAACTACGAAGTCGGTGAATTCGCCATCGCCACTGGCCACCCCGGTGGACCGGTCGTCGGACGCCCCAGTCCGATCCGTCTCGGACGTATTATCGAAGCTGGTACTAAAAGTGGATTCAGCGACGCCATCACCACCACCGCCACCGTGATCTCCGGAGATTCGGGCGGCCCGCTCTACAATCTCAAAGGAGAAGTCATCGGCATCAACAGCAACATCGGCATGCCTTGGTCGGTAAACAAACACGTTCCCCTCCCCGCCATCGTCGAAAAATGGGATGAGTTGATGAACAACGAAACCATCGGCGCAGCTCAGTCGATGACCCAGCAAACGGAATACTATTTCGACGAACCCTACGCTGGACTGCGCGAAAAATTTGAAGCCGCTCTCGAAGAAAATTCCGGGGACCCCTTCGCCGTCGAACTCCTCAAACACCCCCGGCTTCTCGACCCCCACCACATGCAGGACTTCCTCGACCGCATCGTCACCGGGGAACAAGAGGAAGGACCTGTCCAAGAAATCCCCAAAGCACCGCGCTTTGGATTCACTCTCGATCTGAAAGCCTCTTCTCCGATAATTGCCTCCATCCAACCAGGCGGCCCGGCTGAAAAAGCAGGACTCGCCAGGGGTGACGTCATCACCAGCGCCAATAACCAGGCCGTAAAAAGCCCCATCAGCCTCGCACTAAAGCTAAAAGCCAATGCCCCGCTCACGCTTACCACCGCCAACAACAAAACAGCCACTCTTTCTCCCGTAGAAGTCCCCGCCCGACGCCACTTCCCGCAACCTGTCGCAGGACTCATCTCAATGATGATCACCAACGGCTCCGGTAAACAACCGGCCTCAATCCAGAAATCCAACCTCGAATTCCTCACCTCACTGAACGTGCTCCAGCAAGCATTGAAAAATTCCGTTCTCGAAATCAAACGCGGCGATAAAACAGTCATTCATGCCACCGTCGTTTCCCCCACCGGACGCCTGGTCACCAAAGCATCCGAGCTTTCCAAACCGGAAGAACTCCTCGCTCACTTCAAGGGGAAAACCTACCCCATCACCATCATCGGCACTGATAAGGCAACCGACATCGCCTTGATCAGTATCAACGCCGACGGCCTGGTCTCCGTCCGATGGGAGGAGGACGAACCCTCACCCGCCACTCTGGTTTTCTCCCCGCTTCCCGATGATATGGCTTATGGCGTCGTAACCCAACCTGCCCGTTCCGCCCCCAAGAAAGGATTTGAGAAGAACGTCTCCTCAAAAGAACCAAGCGCATACCTTGGTGTCAGTTTCTCGCCCGAAACCACTTCCGCTATCATCTCGGGTGTCGACCTCGACAGCCCGGCTGATAAGATCGGGTTCCTCGAGGGCGATGAAGTAATCAAGATGAATGGAAAATCCATCGACACTTCCGAGGAACTCGGCGAGGCCATCTCCAAACACGGGCCCGGAGAAAAAATCACCATCATCGTCAAACGTGGCGACAAGGAAATCACGCTCAAACCAATCCTCGATGTTCGTCAGGCCAAAGCGATCGGAACCTTTGACCGAACAGCCGCCCGCCGGGACGATTCGCTCTCATCTCTCAGCGGACGGGGCGGAAAACTCAGCAAGCGTCGCAACGTCTTCCCCCGCACCCTTTACCACGACCAGGTCTTGAAACCACAAAACTGCGGCGCTCCCCTGATCAATCGCAAAGGAGAAGTCGTGGGACTCAATATCGCCCGCGCCCTTCGCCATCGCAGCCTCGCCATCCCCGCAAGGACGGTCAACGAAGTGGCGAAGAAGCTGCGAAGGTGATCATGTTGAAAGTCCTTTTACTTCTCCCTGGTCTTTTATGTGCCACTCCCGAGTGGAGCGTCTGGCGCGGACCGGCGAGCGAAGGGAACTACGACCACGAAACGACTTGGAAACACGACTGGCTACCGACCGGACCAAAAACGCTCTGGCAGACCAAGGTCCACACCGGCTACTCCGGTATCGCGGTCAGTGAAGGGCGAGCCTACACTATCGGGAATTCCGAAGGCGAAGACCTCATTCAATGCCTCAACATCGATACCGGAAAAATCATCTGGAACCAAAAGTATCCTCAGGATCTCGTGCCGAAATATAATCCCGGCGGGCCCAATGCCCCACCCATTATCGAGGGTAAATGGCTCTATACTCTCAGCAAGCAAGGCCTCGTTTCCTGCCTCGACAAAGCAAGCGGAAAACCCAAGTGGCGTAACGATCTCGCCACCACTGCGATGGCACCCATGCCAACATGGGGATTTGCCTCCTGTCCTGTTCTCGTCGGGGAGCGACTCTTCCTCAACGTCAACGAATCGGGCGTCGCACTCGACAAGGAAACCGGAAAGCTCCTATGGAATTCTCCCCCCTCCCCCTGCGGATACGCTGCGGCCGTCCCATTCACCTGCCGCGACCGGGATGCCGCCGCGATCTTTGGCCACAAATCAATGCACGTCGTGTCCCAAGCCAGCGGCAAGGTTCTTTGGCAAGTGGATTGGCCCACCAAGTATGGCGAAAACTCCGCCGACCCGCTCATCATCGACAACAAACTGTATCTCTCCTCCTGGTGGGGCCAAGGAGCCGCTCTCTTCGACCCCAATAAAGATTCCACCGAGCCGATTTGGACGAACAAGGAATTTCAAAACCACATCCAACCACCTGTTCTCTTCGAAGGTCATCTCTATGGCTTCGACGGCCCCGTTCACAAAAAGAAAATCAAAGGCTTCCTCCGTTGCGTCAATTTCGCCACCGGAAAAACCGTTTGGAGCAAACCCAACCTCAAGGGCTCCCTCATCCTCTCCAATGGAAAACTCCTCATCCTCTCCAACGACGGCTCCATCATCGCAGCGAAGGCGCAAAGCGAAGGATACCAGGAACTAGCCCGTCATTCCGGACTTGGCAAACGCACCTGGAGTCCCCCTGTCCTTCATCAAGGCCGCCTCTACGTCCGCGATGCCGATGGCACCGCAACTTGTCTCGACCTGCGGTAGCGACGAGGCTGGAAAAACGTCTCCGTGAACGATTTGAACACAGGGCTGCGTAAATTAATCCCAATGCTTCTTTTCAAAATTCTCCTCTCCTTCTCTCTTCTTGCTTCTGCATTCGCCGAACCTTTTCAGCCCAAGTTCTACGCCTTTCAAAACGGGGTCAACTTCAAGAACCCCGCAGCCACGCTCAAAGAGCTGGGCTTCGATGGCATCAGCCAGGTTCGAGCCCATCCCACCGGCTTGCCCAATCAAGTTCAGTCCTTCGAAGCAGCCGGACTAAAAGTCCTCAGCATCTATCTCAACGTCAACGATAAGCCCATTGAACCCGCCACCGTGCAAGCTCTCGCAAATCGTGACGCCCTCATTGAGCTCACCATTCAAAAAATGACCCCGAAGACCGTCGAGGCTGTTCGCCAGACCGCGGCAATGGCGAAAAACTTGAAAATCAAAGTCGCTCTCTATCCTCACCACGGGTTCGCCGTCGCCACCATGCCCCAGGCCATGGATCTCATCAAAAAGGTCAACCACCCCAATCTCGGCGTGATGTTCAACCTCTGCCATTTTCTGAAAAACGAAGATCCCAAAACTCTCGAAACAACGCTTGAAAAAACCGGCTCAAAACTCTTCGCAGTCAGCACATGCGGAGCTGACCTGGGGGGGGAAAGCTGGAACCAACTGATTCAGCCTCTGGACAAAGGCGATTTTCCCCAGGAACGGCTGTTCAGGGCTCTGAACAGCCTGAAATTCAGCGGCCCCGTCGGCTTGCAATGCTACGCAATTAAGGGCGACAAGCATGATAACCTTCAGAAATCCATGGCCGCTTGGAAGACGATTATTAGGAACTTAGCCAAGTAAGCACCTCGGCCCTTCATCGCTCAGTTACCCCTTTGGGCCACTTCATCAAAATCAATTCGCACAAAAATCACGCCGATTTATGAAGCCTGACTACTTCTTATCGAGTTTTCATAGTTCAGATCTCATCAGTATCATAGAGCTACGATCTGGGGGATTAATAACGTGTTCATCTGGGATTTTTCCAGCTATGTGCTTTTCGAAGAAAGCAGTCTTATGAAGTCCGCTCTGATTATTCCATGCCTCTTGCTCCCCATGTTCGGCCAAGTTCGCATCAACGAATTCATGGCTTCCAACACCCGCTCGGTGCCTGACATCACCGATTTTGAGGACTATCCCGACTGGATTGAGCTCCACAACCCCGGGGCCTCCGCCGTTAGTCTCGACGGCTATTATTTAAGCGATAACCCAAATGATCGATTCAAGTGGGCCATTCCCGCCGGCGCGTCGATTCCAGCTGGTGGGTATCTAATGGTCATCGCCGATGGTCAGGATGCTGCTCCCGGCGAAGACTTTCCGCGCGGATACTGGCCGTGGAAGGATTTTACTGTCGAAAAATATCACACCAATTT
Source organism: Verrucomicrobiaceae bacterium TMED86 (assembly GCA_002172625.1). Taxonomy (GTDB): domain Bacteria; phylum Verrucomicrobiota; class Verrucomicrobiia; order Verrucomicrobiales; family Akkermansiaceae; genus SW10. Next base: position 7,336 of record NHEN01000075.1, read on the forward strand.
TTCACTCTCCGCAGAAGGTGAATCCATCGTCCTGACTCAGGCTCTCGGAATCAATACAGGCAACTTAATCACCGAAGGTGCAACCTGGAAATATCTCGACGATGGCTCGGCCCAATCAACGCAATGGCGGGCCCGCACCTACAACGACGTCCCGTGGAAATCCGGTAACGCACCTCTCGGATACAGAAATAGACCGGCCACTGAGATCTCCTATGGTCCGGACAGCGACAATAAACACGTTACCAGCTACTTCCGGCATACTTTCAATCTCACCGATCCAACAATATTCACTGGCCTAACACTCCGCTTGCTCGTCGACGACGGCGCAGTGATTTACCTGAATGGCGAAGAGATCCTTCGACAAAACATGCCCTCAGGCACCATCACCTCAACGACCCGCGCCCTCGACTCAATCGGAGGAAGTGATGAGACCGATTTCGACACATATCAAATTCCCCCTTCTCTCCTCGTGGCCGGAAACAATGTCATTGCCGCCGAGGTTCACCAAGTGTCCTCAAGCAGCTCCGATCTCGGTTTCGACCTCTCGCTCGATGCTTCCTCGTTCACCAACACCAACGCGATCGACACGATTACCTATGGCAACTCCGTCACCGACATTTCCTATGGCCGCGATCTCACCACTCCGACCACCTGGCAACATTTCGTCGAACCCACTCCTGGCGCAGCCAATACCACCAACACCGTCGCCAATATTCGCCTGACCAGCCCGTCAGCTTCCATCACTCCCGCAGCCGGACTTTATACCAATCCGGAAAACATAGTCCTGAGCACCTCGGCCGGAGACATTCACTACACTCTCGACGGAAGTGAGCCCAATAGTAGCTCGCCAATTTACACGACGCCCATCGCCATTTCGACCACCACCATTGTGCGCGCCCGCGTCTTTGAATCCGGCAAAGTCCCCGGACCGATCGCTACATCAACCTACCTCTACGGAGAGGCATTCAACGGTCTCCCCATCGTTTCGGTTGTCGCCGATCCCGAGACTCTATTCGGCAATGATATCGGCATTTACGAAAATACTCACGAGCCTGTTACATCTGGAATGAACGAAGTCTACAAGGGTAAGGACGCTCCAGGTCATGTGGAATTTTTCCCTCAAGACAGCAGTGAAGGATTCGCCGTCAATGGCGGTATCCGTATCGGCGGTGAAAACAATTGGGGCAGCCATGATCAAAAAGCTCTCAACATCTCTCTGCGCGGAAAATACGGCGACGACAATCTCAAATACGACCTCTTTCCCGGTAGCGGAATTCCGAACCACTCGGCCTTCACCCTGAGGGAAGGTGGTGACGACTGGGACGACGCGATGCTCCGCGACGGTATGTGGAACTCCATCGCCGAGGGATATCTCAATGCTGAGACGACAAATTTCCGTCCCTCGGTTGTCTTTCTCAACGGAGCCTACTGGGGCGTCTACAATATTCGATCCCGCTGGACCAAGGAATGGATCTTCGAAAAATACGGCGTTAGTAACGGCGAATATGACCATGTCGGATACGGCCGATTCACCAGTAGCGACACCACCCTCGGAGCAGAGGAAGGCGAAATCACAGAGTGGGTGGAGCTTCTCGACTTCATCGACAACAACGACATCAACACGCCCGCCGACTGGGTATTTGTCGAATCCCGCGTCGATCTTGATAGCTTCATCGACTTCATCGTGAGCGAAAGCTTCGCCAACAACACCAGCTGGAAGCACAACCGGGAGTTTTGGAAAGCCCACGCTCCTGGAAGCAAGTGGCGCTGGTTCCTCCCCGACATGGATCGCACTTTCAAACTAGACGACATTGATGAAAACGAGTTCGACTCCATGCTCCGCAATGACGCTCTTCTTGATCGTATCAAGAACCAACCAAAATTCCAGGCCCGCCTCGCCCAACGATACGCGGCCCATATTTCCGCCACCTTTAATCCCGCCCGCATCGCGGCTATCGTCGACGGACTTGGAAATCTCATCACCCCGGAATTGGACCGGCACGAGGACCGCTGGCCCGACAGTATCGACGCGGCCCAACAAGCTCGCGATCTTCAGGAAATTAAAGACTATACCGCACAACGATCCACAAGCGTGCATGCCGAAATTTCATCGGAGCTCGACATCGGAACAGCGGTCGACATGACTCTTGCCGTGACCGGATCGGGATCCGTCCATCTTGCCGGAATCCCCCTGAGCCCCGGCGTCATTCCGATTTTCCCAAATCTGGATGCCACTCTCACTGCAATCCCCGCTCCAGGATTCCAGTTCGATTCCTGGGTTGGAATTTCGGGCGGAGAGACAACCACCCTGAATACCTCCGATGCCATCGCTATCACGGCCAACTTCATTCCTGCTACCGGATCGGTCGTCGGAGGCACCTTGGCCTCCGATACGACCTTCACTCTCGCAGGATCTCCCTACACCATCGACGATGATCTCGTTGTACCAGGTAGCATTACACTCACCGTTGACGCCGGAGTAGAGATCAGAGTTAAAGCAAAGCGCAACATTCGCGTCATGGGCACCCTTAACATTCAGGGAACACTCGGATCGGAAATCACGCTCGATGGTTACAATGGACAAACTTGGGGAGGTGTCTCCTTCGAAGAACCCATCACGACATCCTCTCTTGCTCACCTCATTGTCAGAAATGCCTCCCGGGGCGCAGATTCCACCATCTACCCCGCTGCTATTTCCGGACTCAATGCCACCGTCAATCTTGACTTCATCGATCTCCGTGAATGCCGGGGACCACTCTTCTTCCGCGGTGGCTCGACCTACCTTCGCGACAGCGTCATCCACATCCCTATCACCGGAGATGGGATTAACATCAAAAAAGGCTACGCCGAAACCATCCGTACCACCTTCCTTGGCAACAACGCCGTGGACACCGATGCGATCGACTACGATGGTGTTACCAACGGAATCATTCGTGATTGCTTCATTTACAATTTCCAGGGCTTCAACAGCGACGGGATTGATACCGGCGAGCAATGCGTCAACGTCCTGATCGAAGGAAACGGAATTTATTTTAACTCAGATAAAGGCATCTCCGTCGGCCAAGGTTCCTCGGTCATCCTTCGCAAGAATCTCATCGTGGGCTGCCCCCAGGGAGTTGGGGTCAAAGACTTCGGCTCCACCATTGAAATCGACCAAAACACCTTCGTCGATTGCACTGAAGCCATCGCAGTTTTCGAAAAGAACTTCGGTAATGGCGGAGGCCACGCCACCGTGACCAACAACATTATTTCCGGCTCCGATATTCCGGTGTCGGCTGATTCCTTTTCCACGGTCATCTCAGATTACAACCTGAGCGATACTCTCGCTATCTCCGGAACGGGCAATCTTTTAGCCAACCCTCTGTTTGTCGATTCAAACAGCCTCAACTTCCAGCTTCAACCCGGGTCACCTGCCATCGACACCGGAGATCCACTTCACGATCCCGACCCCGACACCACTCGTGCCGATATGGGCGCAGCTTATCTTTACCAGGCCAGCGACTACCCCTTCACGCTGGAACAAACCGTCGTAGTCAACGAAATCCTCTCTAACTCCGGGTCCAACCCGGATTGGATTGAGCTTCACAACCGAACCAATGCTCCCATCGACATCGGGGGATGGTTCTTAAGCGACAGTGCTACTGACCTTGCCAAATACCGTATCCCGAGCGACACGATCATCCCAGCCAATGGTTTCCTAACCTACTATGAAGACGTCAACTTTGGAGCTGCCAGCCCCGACCCTAACCGCATCACCGGATTCGGACTCAGCGACGACGGCGAGACAGTCTACCTCAGCTCGGCCGAAAACGACCAACTCACCGACTATCGTTTCAAGGAGGACTTCGGCGCCTCCCTTCCGGGGGAGACACAGGGCTACCACTACAAGGACAGCAGCAATAGTTACAACTTCCTGCCACTTATCACTCCAACTCCTAACGCACCCAATGACGGACCACGTATCGGGCCTATCGTGATCTCGGAAATCATGTATCAACCTGCTGGTAACGAAGATGCAGAATACCTCGAAATCCTCAATGTGAGCGACCAAGGAGTAACCTTATTCGATTCCGGCTCCAGCACGGCCTGGCAATTTACTTCCGGAATTGAATATGAATTCCCTGCCGAACTCACCGTGGCTCTCGCTCCCGGAGAACGGCTCATTCTCGCGCAAAACCTCACCGCATTTAACAGCGAGTTTACCGTGCCTGCAGGGACGCAATTATTGGAATGGACTACCGGAAAATTATCCAACGGCGGTGAAGCGATTCAACTCGGACGCCCTGGCCCCGTTGATTCGAACAACTTCGTCACTTACGTTCGGGTCGACCGCGTCAACTACGACAATAAAGCACCCTGGCGGACTCAACCCGACGGTGCGGGCCCGGCGCTCACCAAGATTGCAGAGAAAGAATACGGAAACGATTTCATCAACTGGACCTCTGCGACTGCCTCGCCCGGAGACATCGCTCCCGGAGATCGCTACAATGATTGGGCCTCACTCAATGGCGTTTCGGATCAAGACGGCGACGATGATGGCGACGGGCTAACCAGTATGATGGAATACGCTTTGGGCACGAATCCCAATAGCGCGAATTTCACCCATCCGCTCACTGTGACTCCCTCCGGCGGTAGCTATTCGTTGAATTACAATCTCAACCTCCTTCGCCCCGACGTTGACCTTGAATTACAAAGCTCAACTAATCTTCAGGACTGGACTACTCTCACCACGACCCCCTCGATCATCAACGAAACCGAGCAAACGCGTGAGGCAAATCTCACAATGGATGGTCCGAGGCGCTTCCACCGCCTTCAAGTCAGCTTGAAGCCTTGAAGAGGAGAGGAACTTTGACCCATCCACGCTGACGAGCTAGCGTGCCCTGCATAAAGATCTGCCTTCTCTTTCGGTGCACTCTCCTCGCACCAGCTTCTACCGTCATGATTACCAATCACAAAGATGGAGAGACCATCCGCTACGAGGTTGCATTAATCAAAGGCTCTCTTACCAATGGCTCCCCCGCCAAACTACTCTTCCGGAACAACCAAACGGTAATAACGATTCGCGTGCTCAATTCCCGGGGCCGAGTCAGTGCGCGGAGGACCGGCGTCGACCCATTGCAGGGTTGAGTTTGGACTCGAAATCACCTCCGGAATGAGTGTCCAATCCAATAGATTCGACGAGAATTCCACCTGATACACCTGATCCGGAATGACCTGCCATTCGATAGAAAAAGATCCGGTAGGAAACACCTCCCGGCAATCAGTCGCCGCATCTCCAATTCGCAGAAGATAGAAGGCTGGCAAGTGCGCCTTCCGAGTCACTGCAATGTAAAATTCATTGCCCAACTCACCCGGAATGGTCACTGAAGACTCTGAGCTCATCACCAGCTCTTGACTCAAGTTATACACCTCAATATTCAACGGGATTGGTTGACCACTCTGCAAGATAGACACCGTCCTCACATCCTCATCCGAAAAAATTATGCGGTAAAAATCAGGCAGATCATCTGAAACCCACCCCAAAGTTGACTCCCCCGCACTCACACTCATTGCAGCAGCTGGAACCGCATGGAAAGGATCTTCCAGTCCAGCATTCAAAATCATAAGAAGGTCATAAGGCACGATAAGTTCGTTGCTCAATTTAACGATCAAAGATGTATCGGAATCTGCGCGATACGTGAGAATTTGAGGAAGATCAAACCGGCTGTAAAACCCAACGGACAGAGGGTTTCCATTTTCAAAAACCTCAATCAAGGGATCATCTTGATAGCAGGCAAGGGTGAACAACTCCCCCTCAGCCAGATCGACGCGATAGTAATCATGCTGATCCGATTCGGGAACTACTTGCAACTGATGATGCGCCAATGACACATGAAGCTCATAACGATCATTGTTCCTCAGGGTGCCATCCCCACCACCTCTACCCACTTCGATGAAATAGGTTCCAGGATTTCCCAGTTCAACATCGATAAACGAATCATTTTGAGACCCACTGCCTCTGGCACCATCGCTGATTTCTGAATCATCGTTCTCGGCTATGAGATTCCCTTCGCCATCCAGGACCCGGACAAAACTGTCCAAGCTAAACGAGCGGTCAATATCGCAAATCAAGCGACTATTCGGAACACGGGATTTGACGCGATAAAGATCTTTGGATCCATCTCCTCCTCCTCGCATACTAGTATGCGGCAAGATAGTGGAATCGAGAATATCGCTACTGGCCTCAAGGGACCACTCCGCCACATCAAGATCCTGGGCTTCTTCCAAAGTATTATTGGGCTCCAGATCAAACCGATCACTCCCCAGCCCTACCTGCCCGGAAACTGTCAACAAGCGGGAACAACCGCCAATCTTCGTCCAACCATAGGCAATTGGATACGCGGTAGCTTCGCTGTCATTTTTTACTGATGGCTCCATTAAGACATTAGTGGACAATTCAACTTGATAGGGAGCTAATGCTCCGTCCGTCGTTGCGATCGTCAAAAAATAATCGCCGGATTCCACGGCCGTGAAAGAAAGTCCGGTTTCCTGACCCACCGCTCCCACTCTCAAGGGATCACGTCCTGGCGACTCCAACAAATAGGAAACCGGGCCGCTACCCGACTTCGACATGATCAAGCTCACCGCTTGATTTCTCTCAAATGTCATCTGATAGGAATCGCGAGCAAAGCCCCCGGCATTCAACAACTCCCCAACAAGACTGACTTTCTGAATATTGGAGAACGGTCGCGACTCATCAACAATGAGACGCCCGACCGATGGTGGAGTCAATTCATCTTCTGGTGAAGAGATCGTAGCTACAAAGTCATAATCCCTCATTCTTGGATTCAAAATCTCAACAAAAAGCGATTGGTTTGCAGTCACAGAAAACCCGTCAATCAATGCAGTGAGTCCATTCACACCGGAACTGGAGGCCGCCAGCAATTCGCCCAAATTATTCCGCAATTTAATATCGAGCTGTTGGGCCTCGGCAGCCAATGAAAGACTCTCTCCAGCACCTAAATCAATCTGAAAAACTTCGATGGATTCTTCTGACTCTGATCGCAAGGTAATCGACCGATCATGGAATCCCGTGGGCATGAGACCTTGATCAATCAATTGGGCATTCGGAATTGATTCGTTTCCCGCCTCGTCAAGAATCAGATTCAAATTCGCAGAAAAATCAAACACCACTTCCTCGATTGTCAAAGGCTGCAACCTGACGAAATACCGTCCCGATTTTCCGGCAATCAATGAGACTCGATCAGACTCGCCATCGCCAAAAGAACGCTCTTGCAAGATCACTCCTTCGGGATCTTCAACTCTCGCCCGATATCGCCCCAAACCACTTGCCTCAAAATCAAAAAGCATGGCCTGCCCGGCAATCACTTCCAATGAATACACCCCACCCGGGTTGGGCGCGGACGATGCCAGCGTTCCGGATCGAGTTGATTCAAGAGCATTCGAAAGCGGAACATCTGAAGACGGCGAAAAGGGCTCCAAAGGAATGGTCTGGGAGTATATCACACCGCTTAATGAAAAAATCAAAGCGATCAGAGATAATAAAACTCCCCTGTAAGGAGTCAATTGATCGGAATTGTTGGCATTCAAAAACATCCTTCTAAGGCTTTAAAGTTGCGTTAAGTCTGAAAAACCATCGCTCTCCTATTGGGAGGGAAATCTCCCGCACCTGAACCCTCCCGACAATCTCAGTCGGAGTAAGATCAACTCCCTGCCAGGTCTCGAGGTCCGATGATCGTTCAATGAGCAAATCAACGTCAGGAGCTTCGAGTGACACACCCAGCCCCAATCGGACTTCATGCCCCTCATTCTCATAGCTGAATCCCGGACCAGCATCCGCCACAATGGGGTCGGAGCCCAGGGCATATTCAATCAAATTGGAACGACCATCTTCATCAGGATCAGCATAAACGCCTGAGACACCCCTGTCAGCCGACCAAAGAGCATAAGAATCTGCCCCAAAAACGTTCCCCGGCGTTGGCTCGGAAGCGGTCCAATTAATGAAGTCGTTTCCATAGGATTTTTCAGAAATCTTTCTCAACGCCAACCCATCACCGCCAGCTTCAAGGGGCCAGGGGAAATCAGCGTCATAATTCACTCGATCAACCCGAACGTATGACCGGCTTCCATCACCTCTGCTCGGCCCCGGGCGGTTGAGCTGAACCACCTCTCCTCCATCATTGAGCCTTCCTGAACTCCATTGATATTTCCTGATCGAAGGATTGAAACTATACGGACCCAATTTCGCCAAATCTTCTACAACCAAGATCCGCTCTCCGGGCTGAAGAACGACATTTGGCTGAAAAGCATAAACCACCCCATCCGCAAGCCACCAAGGTGCAGCCTTTTCGAAATCATACAGGCTTACCGGAGTATCGCTGATATTCAACAACTCGATATACTCGGAAGCATTCTCATCGGAAGGATGATACATAATCTCCGAAATCACGATCGGCCCCACCACCGGCGCCCCATTTTTTTGAGCCAAGGTCGCGTCTTGTTGAGCAATGAAGTTGTATGTCCCGCTGCTGGGTTTATAGTAATACCCCAAGGTCTGACCTTCTAATGAAGGACCAAATTTTTCCTCGAACCGGTAGTCGGTCGAGATCACCCCATTCCCTGAAGAAAGATAGACTGTCTCTCCGGTATCGCTCAAGGAGAAGGGCACCAAACGCCCCGGGTCCGTGCTCTCCTCACCAAAATGAATATCCTCATAAAACACAATAAACCCACCAGCAGGAATCATCGTCCCATCCGGAATGCAGAATTTCGTCAAATCCCCGCCATCATCACTCAAAAACCATCCACTGATATCGGTCATTTCATTTGATCGATTATGAATTTCAATCCAATCGACCTGACCAGCCCCCGAGTTCGCCAACACTTCGTTAATCACGATCATGTTTTCAATAAGGAAGGGGTAATGATCTGAATCAAAAAGATAATACGCCCCCCGATCCGCAACGGTGGCGTCGGGATCGAGAGCATGAAAAGGGTCTCCGCTATCTTTTGCAATGGAGTCACCCAGCAAAGAGAAATTCAATTTTGATGGTTCAACAAATCCAGGAAAGCCCAACAAATTATTCGCTCCGGGCAAGCCATCTGTATCGCTCAGGCTATAGCTGATCGAAACCGTGGAATAGGAATCCCAATCAACCGGAGCCACCGATGAGTTGGAGAAGATGGAATTGGTGATCACAGCCTCACTTCCCCCAGCACCAAAATTTTTCTCATAGACCGACACTCCAATTCCACAATCCACAAAGGTATTCTGATCCACCGTGATTGTTGACCCCTGGTCTTTCACTCCGATCCCAAGAGGACAACCTACGATGAGGTTATTTCTGGAAATCACCGTTGATCCCTGACCAACTGAAATCCCTTTGTCGGAATTGTAATAAATCTGATTTCCCTCGATCAGCACATCAACACACTGTTCACCGATATCGATTCCATCGCTATTGAAACCATAGAAGCGATAGATCTGACAATCCCCAATAACCCCGTTAACCACGCCATCGTAGTCAATCGCATCAGTATCCGGGGCGTTGTTTCCCAGAAAAACACAACGCAGGGTTTGCGCCTGCCCCTGCTTCACATTTAGGCCATCACCCGTGATTGGGATATGAATGAAGCTATCGCGCAGAATCAAACTTCCACCCCGAAAGAACAAGGGGGCCAATCCTTCATCGATATTTAAAAACTCGATCACCACATCCGCATCCAGACCCGAAATCCCAGCGGGATAAACAAGCGGATCATAACCCCGCCCGGCATGACGCACCGTAAGATGAGATAAGGTGGAAGTGGTTGAAGTTTCCTCAAAAGAAATCCCACCCCATTGCTCGCCATCGAGCCCCGCTATCGTCACCGGGGCGTCTTCCGTCCCCTCAATATTCAATGTCCCATTCACACGAAGTTGCGCTCCTTGGGCCATCACCATCGAGACCCCCTCTTCTACAGTAAGAGTAAGCCCGATGGGGACCAATAGCTCCGTCTGAAAAATATAAGGCGATCCAGCCAACGTATAACGGGTATCACTATCCAAAACTCCTTCAACTACAGAGCCTAGACCTGACACAAACTTTGCGGTCAGGTTCGACTCTCCCGTGAGCACGGTATCCAGCTTCGCGCCACCTTCTGCCTCCACCCATCCGTCAAAACGGTATCCGGGCGCAGGGACAGCCTTGATCTCCACACCAATGTTGGGAAAAACTTTCAATGTCCCTTGCTCGATAGGCACGCCCTCGATCTCAAAGCTTCCAGGTCCTTGGGAAATCAGAGACAAATTCACCGCAGGATCCAATGAAAGGACAGTTTGAATCTCTTCGATCACATCCCCACTCCGGGCCGTCACGAAGTTTTTCATTCGCTGGATCGAAAACGGATAAGAAGTTTCACTCGGTACCCCACCCCATCGGTCGCGTTGGCGAGGAAGCTCGGGACTCATCAATCCGCTAAAGTGATCGATCAATCCGTGCATTCTCGATTCATCGAACGTCGTCACCAAATGCGCCGCATATCGCTGCGCCAGAAGTTTCTTGAATTCAGCACTTCCTTGAATCCGGCGAATAATCTGATCACCCGACATTAACTGGCCCATTCTGCGAGAAAACGAGGTATTACCAAAGGTTCGATCCATATCAGGAATAAAGTAACGCCACTTCCCACCAGGCCGATGGTCACGCCAGATCTCCCGATTCCCGCTCCAACTGGAGTTTCTTGAATACCCTTCTGCAATGACGAAATCCACCGCGCTGACGATATCGATCCGACTTTCGATCACAGCCCAAACATTAGGGTCATTGAGATCCACCCCATCCAGGTATCGAATCAAATCGTTGTAATCATCTGTACTCCCATTATCAGCTATCGCGCCATTTCCTAAATCGATTCGATCATACTCACCATCATTGGTCCCATAGTGTTGAAACAGCCAATTATCATTCCACCGGTCACGGATATTATAGAGTCCCCAATATACCCCATTGATAAAGAGCACGGATGGGCGAAAGCGATTCGTCTCTACCTCCAATCGGCCCCTTACAATGGAATCAAAGAGAGCATCAGTTAAATGCGCCCGCCCCCAATCGTCGCCACCTTCCCGCAAGGTAAGAGCGGTAAATGTGGGAATTCCGGAACCCGGGAAAAGATCAAAATTAATCCCGTCATCACCGTATTTCCCCCGGGTTGTGAAGTTCAGCGCACGCTGCCAATGGCTGGACCAATTATTCTCCCCTCCAATCCGGAATCCCCCATTCACCCCAAATCCTTCACCACCATCCTCGGGAAAAAACTCCAAATGCCCGGGCGCATCTTTACCTTTATATACCGAGGGACCCACTCCGACATTCCTCTCGTGCCTGTTAAGGTAAATACCAATCTCGTCACCAAAAAGAGTCTCAGGATCAGCAACAACCGACAAATACGGCAGGCCGGAAAACGACTCTCCCATGAAATAGCTCTTTGTCGCAATTGGCCCTGGAACCTTCCCGGCAGAAAAACACCGAGCCCGAACCACCGTGGTTTCAGATACTTCAATCGCTCCTTCGTAGAGCATCGAATTCGGAGAAGTCGGGGAAGGATTACTTCCATCCAGAGAGTAATAAATCTCCCCATCGGAAGTATTCAACTCCACGGACACCGAAGCGTCCAACAAGCCACCCAACGGAGAAATATCTACCTCACTACTCTCGAAACGAGGATCATCAACCAAAGTTCCGCTATTCATTTCCCCCGGAGTCGACTCGGCAAAATTCACCCAGAGTTCCGGATCATTTTCATCACGACCTAAGGAGACATCTGTCACCTGTTGGGAGTAGCTCACCGATTCACGCAACTCGGGGCCAACAATCTTCATGCTCGCGAGAGACAGGTCAAAACGCAGATCCTGTGAGAGATTGTTGATCTGGTGCACTTCCACCGCCACGACATTTTCCCCCTCAAGCAACATGCCCTCGGGAAGAGTATATGAACTCACGAGTTCTTCCTCATCCTGAGTCACCGGCAAGAGCGCTGGCGTGAGAAAATTGATAAAGCCACCGGACATGTTCTGACTGGCAATCAGGTTGCCATTCAAATAAACCAAGGCCCCATCATCCACCACCAAATCGAGCGTCATTTCTTCAAAGTCAGCCAAATTCACAACCTGGAATGATTTCCGATAATAGGACGTGATGTGGCGATTCTCGTCATCCGCCCCAAAAGACAGCACTGTCGAAACCGGGTCCCCGTAACCCAGAGGCGCCGCACCTGAACTCCAGGCTCCGTCATCAAAATCCGGTTCTCTCCAGGAAAGCCCCAGATCGGAACCATCGTCGAGATATTTCCAGGTATCCCCCATCGCGATATGAACCGCATTTTCACGAATAACCTCGGTTAGCAAAATACTCTCGCCCGCGGATGAAAGAGAAAAGTTGGTATGGTGTTTCTCGGTCGTATACTTGGGACGACCATGGGAGGTCCGGCGCAATTCCACCCCGGCATACGTGTCATACCCGTCTGCAATCACCACCAGAAAGCCACCCGCCGGAATCATCGCCTCTTTGGGGAAGGGCCACTTCAAGGGAACCTCCGGATCATCACTCAGATGGTATCCCCTCAGGGACCGATCTTCAGCACTCGTATTGTGCAATTCAATCCAATCCGGATAGTCTTCGAAATCGGTGATATCGGGATAGGCCCGGGTATTCGAAGACATGAATTCGTTGATTCGAATCTCAGCGAAACTTACATGAATAAAAGCAACGGATATGGCGTAGATGAAACCCCAATTCACTCCCTAAAAGAATACGACGAAACCAATTCAGTCAAACAGCATTCTCAAATCCAAAAACTCTTTGCTGAGTCGACTATTCCGACACAACCGGCGCCTGTCCCTAAGGCTAGGTCAGCAGTCGATTCACCGCAAATTTACGGAACTCCTCTTGATTCCCTGAAGGCCACACGACTTCCAATAACCCTACCTACTCGCCCTGCCCAGCCGCAATCCGTGTCGTTTTCATTGTTGTTGTGCTGTTTTAGGCCCCCCTTCATCTTCCCAACCCGCCAAAAACCTTCATTCAGCATTTTTCCGATAAGCGATCTCGCCATTCCAGTCATCCTTTTCTAAAAAACAGCCATGATACGTTACATTGTCACCGCATTGACCGCTGCAGCCACTCTTCTCATGAGCTCTTGCTGCTGCTGGTAAAACTTCCAAGTCCCCGAATTCTCAGGAAATCGGGGGCTTTTTGTTTCCACCCCCATCCGATTAGCCTAAAAAACCACTTAACGAAGAGTTTGAGAAAAAGCTGGCACGCGACTTGCTATTCAACTCTCAGACCAGCACTAAAGGATCATGAAAAAAATCGAAGCTATTATTAAGCCGTTCAAGCTCGAAGAAGTCAAAGAGGCTCTCGCTGAAGTAAACGTTCAAGGAATGACCGTTACTGAGGTCAAGGGCTTCGGTCGTCAGAAAGGCCATACCGAAATCTACCGCGGATCTGAATACACCGTGGACTTCCTTCCAAAAGTTAAAATCGAGATCGTCGTGAACGACGAGGACTCAGCCAAAGTCTCTGAAGCCATCGTCAAAAGCGCCAATACCGGCAAAATCGGAGACGGAAAGGTCTTCATCTCCGCCATCGAAGAGGCCATCCGCATCCGGACCGGAGAAACGGGGGCCGAGGCGGTCAACGTGAGCTAGTTCTGCCCACTCCCATCAATTTGTTTTATTAAAAACCACCGGTTCCGCAAGGAACGGTGGTTTTTGCTGTCCGGATCTACGGTCTAGGTCAAATCCTCAGCCGTGACGCTCCGTTGCTCACGGGTTCCCAGCTCCACCGCCTGGTCCACCACCCGGTCGGGATCGTCGTCGAAGCGATATCCATGACAGTTGGGGCAAATAACCACCTCGGCCGTCACAATCGAATCACAACCTTCGCAAACCTTGTATGCGACAGGGTTGTTTGCGATCTCCTTCGCTTTCGCGAGACGGGCTTGTTGGGTCACATCAGGCATGGACAAAAAAAGGGCCAAGAGGATTATCCTCTCGGCCCGATAAATCGTTCAAGAGAATTCTTTAGGCAGGCTTAATTGCCTTGTTCGTGCGGCTCTTAATGTTAGCCGCCTTGTTCTTCTGGAAAATGTTCTTCTTGGCCGCCTTATCGACAGCGGAGGTAAATTCCACGAAGATCTTGCGGGCTCCCTCGTTGTCACCGGCTTCCGCAGCAGCGAATGCTTTTTTCTGAAGAGTCTTGATGCGGCTTTTAGCTGCACGGTTGTTTTCGGTGCGCTTCTCAATCTGACGCACACGTTTTTCTGCTGACTTGCTGTTGGCCATAGGTCGTTGCCGCTGTTTGGGCGGAGCGGGAAAATAGGGATTCCCGACCCACTGTCAAGTTCCAGTCTTCGAAAAAATTCCCGTCGCGCAAATCCCCCACATGTGGGATGCTTTCCCCATGAAAGCTTCACTTGCCCTGATTATCACCCTCGGCCTCGGGATCTCCTTGGCTCAGGAACGACCGGAAATCCCCGAAGACCTCCTCGACGACGAACATTTCCGAAACGAAAGCGGTCTCAACGAGTTCACCGTCCCCTCTATTGTCAAGGTATTCAATGAGTTAGAGAAAATATCTCCTCTAAGCTACACCAATAACCACCTCAAAAAACACGAAATTCTCCCCCTCGACCGCTCCCGCCTTGCCCTCCGCCTCGGAACTCTGATCGCCGACGGCTTCATCGCCGTGCAGACCGGAAATTCGGACGATGTCCCCGATATCGCATCACATCTCTCTCGCTACGCCAAGGCCCTCGGTGCCGGACATCGCATCAAACGCCATGCCGCCGCACTTCTGGACCATGCAAAAGCCAAGGATCTCCCGGAACTCAAGAAAGCCCTCGCCGCCACCCAGCGCGATGTCGAACGAGAGCTTATCGGCCTCCGCGACCCCGATCTCTCCATCCTGATCTCTCTCGGAGGTTGGCTTCAGGCTCTCGAAGCCTCATCCGGTGCCGTCGAGGTCAAATTCACCCCCGAAAAGGCTAAAATCCTCTTCCGCGAAGATGTCGCTGACTACTATGCCGAGTCAATCGGCTCCCTGAACCCAAAAATCAGCGAGCAAGCGCACATCCTCAAGATGCGCATCCTCCTTCAAGGCCTCCGCAATGCCATGACCCTCACGCCTCGCAAAAATCCGACGGTGGAGGAAGTCAAGGAAATCTCCGGTGTGGCCAAACAGCTTGCCGAAATCGCTCGAAAATAAATTCTCCCATTCATGACTCTTCTTCTTGGACTCGGCATCATCGGCTCCCGCAGCGCAGACCAACTCATCGCCGCCGGACATTCTCTCAAGACCTGGAACCGCACCCCCAAGGATCGTCCCGAATCGGTCGACGATCCCGTCGAGGCTGCCCGTGAAAGCGACGTCATTATTTCCTACCTCCGCGACGACACCGCCGTCCGAGAGATCTTTACAAACATCCTCCCCGAGCTAACCGAAGGAACAGCCGTCATCAACCATTCCACCATTGATCCCGACACCACGGTCTGGCTTGATCAACAATGCCATGAAGCGGGTTGCCACTTCCTCGATGCTCCTTTCACTGGCTCTCGCGACGCCGCCGCTGGGGGCAATCTCGTCTACTACGTTTCCGGCAAACCCGAGATCCTCGAGCAACACCGCGACCTCCTGGGAATCACATCAAAGGAAATCCTCTTCATGGGCCCCCCTCCCGCGGCCACCGTCGTCAAGATCACGACCAACCTCGCCACGGCCTCCGCAGTTCAGGCGCTCACCGAGGCACTCGAAATCGCCCGCCGTCATGGAGTCGATCCCCGCGACTGGCACAAGGCGGCCCAACTAAACGGTTGTTATGCCCCGGTCATGGGGATGAAGATCCCAACGCTTCTCGAAAGCGATTTCACCCCGCATTTCTCCACCGAGAACATGGCCAAAGACACCCTCTACGCTCTGCAACTCGCCGATGCCGCCGGAGTTACCGCCAATGGCAACCAGATTACCTGGAACAATCTCTTCGAAGCGGAAATGCGCGATGCCTCGGAAGACTTTTCCGCCACCGCCCGCCAACACCACACTCTCGACGCCGACCTCGACGAACCTGTCGAAAAATCCTGCAGCCGTATCCGCGTCCAAGGCCCCGATGCCGAACGCTATCTCAACGGCCAACTCTCCAACGATGTCACCCTCGCCACCGAGGAGGAAATGATCGATGCCTGCCTCCTCAACGCCAAAGGCCAACTCGAACTCTTCGTGCAAGTTCACAAAGAGGGCGATGACTTTATCGTCGAAGGCCCCTACGAACTAGCCGCCGAACTCATGGCGCGCCTCGACAAATACCTCATCGCCGACGACGTGGAACTCATCGACGAAAGCGAAGAAGACTCCGCATACACTCTCTGCCTAAATGAGACCCGACGCATCCTCGAAGGAATCCCAAAGTGGCCCAACGAGCTCTTCCCCGGCCTTCTTCCACCCGACGCCGGACTCGAGGAAACTGCCATCTCCTACACCAAGGGATGCTACACCGGACAAGAAGTCATCTCCCGCATGAAGCGTGCCGGAAAAACAAACAAACACCTCGTCCGACTCACCCTCGACAAGCCGCTCATCCCCACCAACGCCAAACTCATCGTTAATGGAAAAGAAGCCGGATGGATCACCTCGGTCGCCACCTTGGAAAGCGGGCAGGACATCGCCCTTGGGTATCGCCTGCGCAAATTCAAAGACTCCAACGAAGTCGAGGTCCACTCTCCCTCATCAGACAAAGTCATCGGCACCGCCACGGTCCGCACCAACGACTAAAGATCGAGGAAGTTCTTCAACAACTGCTTTCCGGAATTCGTCAGAATCGACTCCGGGTGAAACTGCACCCCGTGGACGTTGAGATCCTTGTGTTTGAGGCCCATGATGATGCCATCTTCAGTCCTAGCGGTGACTTCAAGGCAATCAGGCAGCGTCTCCTTCTTCACGACCAGCGAGTGATAACGCGTCGCCTCAAAGGGATTCTCCAGGCCCTTGAAAACACTCTGGCCTTCGTGATGAATCAGCGAAGTCTTCCCGTGCATCAGCGTCTCCGCACGCACCACTTCCCCGCCATAAACCTGACCGATGGATTGGTGACCTAAACACACTCCGAACACCGGCAATTCAGCACCAAAGGCTTTGATCACATCACAGGAAATCCCCGCTTCGTTCGGCGTACACGGTCCAGGTGAAATACAGATTCGCGAAGGATTCAAATCCCGCAGTTCATCCACCGTTACGGCATCATTACGTAAGACCTTCATCTGGGCTCCGAGTTCACCAAAATACTGCACCAGGTTGTAGGTAAACGAATCGTAGTTATCGATAACGACTAGCATGGCATTGATTGGTTGATAGGCTCGTGACAGCTAAAACAGACATCAAAATTACCGGGGTTCATTTCGCCACAGGAAGGGCGCCTTACCTGCACCTCCGCACCCTTGCCCATTTTCTCATCGTGTTCGCCCAAAAGCTTCACCCCCTTGGAGAATTCCTCGCCATTAAAGACACAGAGATTTGGAAAGAACTCCGGGATGGGCGCATCGGTGACGCTAAGATTCTCGTTTCGGAGCAAGGTCTCAATCCCGTCATTCTCCAGAATATCCATAGAGCGGGTCACCTGATGCAACTCGCGATGTCTCAAGATTTCCTTCATACTTTCGGAGCGAGGGTTTTGGCCAATCCAACTGCCCGCATCATGGCGGCAGCCTTGTTGACGGTTTCGTTGTATTCGTAGGTCGGCACGCTGTCGGCAACGACTCCGGCACCGGCTTGGATATACACCTTATCGTCTTTCACAAGACAGGTCCGCAAGGCGATACAGGAATCGTGATTTCCATCCCAACCAAAATAGCCCACCGCTCCCGAGTAGGAGCCGCGTTTATTTTTCTCAAGCGAGTTGATAATCTGCATCGCGCGGATCTTGGGTGCGCCACTCACCGTCCCGGCCGGGAAGGTCGAGCGCAGCACGTCGTAAGAACTGTGCTCGGGCGAAAGCTTTCCGCTGACATTGGAAACGATGTGCATCACGTGACTGTACCGCTCCACGATCATCTGATCATCGACCGATACCGAGCCATGTTCGGAAATGCGTCCCACGTCATTGCGAGCGAGATCGATCAACATGACATGTTCCGCGCATTCTTTTTCGTCGGCGAGAAGTTCGGCAGCAAGCGCGTCATCTTCCTCTTTGGTCTTCCCTCTCCAACGCGTTCCGGCAATCGGACGAATATCAATTCGACCATCAATGGCCCGCACGTGGACTTCCGGCGAACTTCCCACGAGCGAAAAGTCAGGCGTTTCATAGACGAACATGTAAGGCGATGGATTGATGTGTCGCAGTGCGCGATAAAGATCAATCGGCGCTCCATTAAAGTCTGCTTCGAATCTCTGACTCGGCACGATTTGAAAGGCATCACCGGCCGTGATGTATTCCTTGGCCTGCACCACCATGCCCTCGTATTCCTCCTGCGTCGTATTGCTCCGCGGTTCGGGAGCTTCGATGTCAGCCAAACCATTGAGCGGAGACATATGAAGCGGACGATCCAGCATCTCGACCACCGCTTCGATCCGGCCCCGGGCATCAGCATAAGCCTCCTCCGGCGAATCCGCTTCATCGAGCATGGCATTGGCAATCAAGAGAAGGCGGCGCAACTTGTGATCAAAAACAACAAGAGTATCCGCAAGAAAGAAAATCGATTCCGGCAAACCCAAGTCGTCCTCCGGCGTCTGCGAAACCGAAGGCTCGAATTGCTGCACCGCATCGTAACCCACATAGCCCACCGCCCCGCCGAAGAAAGGTGGGGCATTGCCATGAGTCACGGGACGATAGCCTTCCATGAGACGCTGTATTTCATCAAGGACATCACCTTCACGTTCACGCGACTCCACCTGGCCACCACGCTCGATGGTGACTTCATTCCCCCGGGAGGTGAATACCCAGCGCGGCTGGCTTCCAACGATGGACCATCGTCCGCTGGCATCTGTGCTTTCCGCGCTCTCAAAGAGAAAGGCATTTTTGCCATCGCGGAGTTTCAGGAAAGCCGAGACCGGAGTCTCGAAGTCAGCAGCAAGCTGGGCATACACAGGCACGACGTTTCCGGCCTGTGATAACTCAGCAAACTCCTCTGCGCTTGGCTTGACGGGGACCTGATTCACTCGGCGCGTAGTTTGCTCATCATCACGACGCTGGCAACCCTGAATCTAACCTCCGAACAACTCTCCGTAAAATGCCGGATCCACCTCGGGCTCCAGTGACTGCCAGGCCGTCACCTCGTTCTGGCTCGCAGCACAGATCTCGAGCTCATGACCGGAAATCCTTTCCCGCACGACCTCACAAGCCTTCACCGGGCAGTTACAATCGCTGCTCAGATGCCCCAGCACCACACGTTTCAAGCCCTCGGGAACCAATTCAGCGATCAAATCAGCCGCTTGATCATTCGACAAATGCCCATGCTGTGAGGAAATCCGCTGCTTTGTGCTAAAAGGCCGCTTGGTGTCAGCCTCCAACATCCCCCACTCGTAATTAGCTTCCAACACCAGGCCTTCAACTCCTTTCAGCGCCCGCAAGACCTGCGTATCAATATGCCCCAAATCCGTCGCCACGGCTACCCGGCGCTCTCCCTTCGAAATGACATATCCAACCGGCTCCACCGCATCATGTGGCAGCGGAAAGGTCCCGATCTCAAATCCCTCCCACGAAAATTGCTGTCCGGCCTCAAAAGCGACCCATTCAGCTTGCTGCTTCAGGCCTTCTTGAACCACCCGTCCGGTCATCACACTCGCCACAATCGGCACCCGCCATTTCCGCAAAAAGACATCCAGCCCCCGAACATGATCACCATGTTCATGCGTCAATAATATCCCGGTTAGCTTTTCCGGGCTCACCCCCAGCGCCTCCAGACGTAAGCCCAGCTGCTTCGCGCTCAGTCCGGCATCGACGAGAAGGTATTTCCCCTCACTTTCCACCACGGTCGAATTTCCACCGCTACCACTTCCTAGAACTGCAAAACGCATCGCCTTGAGAATGCTCTAAATACAGCCGTGAAGCAATCATTTGAAATAAGGAATGTTCATTCCCCTTACCCGTTTTTCACCAAGTCTCCTGGTTCCTCGCAATCGTATTCACAAGAGTTCCGGCCACGATGATAAGAACGATCGAAACACCCCCATCTATGATCGAGAGGTTTGGTGCTTCCTGGTATTCGGTAATGCTCTCTGCATTCATGTAGGCTTTTGTTGAAATCCGGGTCATGACTCCGGAAAACAGCCACACGGCCCACCACCAACCCAGCAATTGACCATCCGGGAGTAAACTTCACCCCCGTTCAAAATCACCTCCGCATTCTATTTGCGCCCTCACGAAATCGTTCTTAGTATCTCTAAATCACCCATGAAATTTCTTCTCCTACTTCCCTTCGTCGCTTTTTTCGCAATGAGCTGCACACACACCAGCAGCACGCCTGACGGACGCATCAGCAAGAATCCCCAATTCTACGACTCACTCGACGGTCGTGAGCAACTCATGGTCAAAACCGGCCAAATCGAAAACGGTATGTCCAAATCATCCGTCTGGCTCGCCTGGGGAGAACCAGCCGCCAGAAATCACGGTCAGAACGGCAGCGCTCGCACCGAGCAATGGATCTACCGCAACTACCGCCCTATTTACACCCAGTCCGTCTTCGGAGGCTCGGGCTACAGACAACTCTACGGCCGCCGCCACTACAACTACGGGTATTACGGAAGCGGCCTGGGACTGGGCGTCTCCTACGTCCCCTATCCCTCGGCCCGCGTCGATTTTGAAAACGATCGCGTCGTCCGGTGGACTCGGGGCAGCCGCCGCTAGGTCTACTTCAGCAAACTCTTCCCGGTCATCTCCTTGGGAGCCTTGACCCCAAGCATATCCAGAAGAGTCGGAGCGACATCCGCAAGGATTCCGTCGGCGACCTTCCGCTTCTTTTCATCGTCGGCAACATACCAAAGATGCACCAAATTAGTGGTGTGCGCGGTGTGAGGCGAGCCATCGGCATTGCGCATGAATTCGCAATTGCCATGATCCGCCGTGATGAGAAGCTTTCCTCCCAAACGCAAAGTCTCTTCAGTCACGGCCCTCACCGCATCATCAATCCGCGTCACTGCTTTCTTGGCAGCTTCCACCACGCCGGTGTGCCCCACCATATCAGGATTGGCGAAGTTGATAATGACGAGATCGTAATCCTTGAGGTGCGTCACGACGTATTCTTCGACCTCCTCCGAACTCATCTCCGGCTTGAGGTCATAAGTCGCGACATCCTTGGGCGAGGGAACGACCTTGCGATCCTCCCCCTTGTAATTTTTCTCCAAGCCGCCGTTGAAGAAATACGACACGTGCGGGTATTTCTCGGTTTCGGCAATTCGCAGCTGCGTCTTGCCTGCCTTCGACACCGCTTCACCGAGCGTCATCTTGATCGTCTCCGGCGGGAATACCACCGGACAGTCGTAAGTCTCGTCATATTCCGTCAGCGTCAAAAAATCCACTCTGGGACGACGTCCCGCCTTGAACTCCTTAAAGGTCGGACGAGTCAGGAACACCTCGCAAAGTTGACGCGCCCGGTCGGCCCGGAAGTTGAAGAATATCACGACGTCCTCATCACGCACCCGCTTTTGCTCGTGGCTGAAAAAGATCATCGGCATGAGAAATTCGTCGGTCTTATCCTGCGAGTATTTTTGCGCAATCGCCTCGCTGGCCAAAATATCGTGCTTCTCCCCTTTTCCCCAAACGATGGCATCCCAGGCCAATTTCGTCCGCTCCCAGCGACGATCACGGTCCATCGCGTAGTAACGACCAATCACGGTGGCGATGCGGGCATTATACTTCGCCAATTCATCCTCAACATAACTCACATATCCCTGTCCACCGGTCGGCGAAGTGTCCCGTCCATCGGTGATGGCATGCACCATCATGTCCTCGCAGCCGCTTTCGCGCGCCGCTTTGGCCAGGGCGATCAACTGGTCCTGGTGACTGTGCACTCCACCATCGGAAACCAATCCGATAAAGTGAATCCGCTTCCCTTTCGCCTTCTTAAAGGCGGCTTTGAGAGTTTTAACGTCCTTCAGAGTATCCTCCTCGATCGATTTATTGATCCGGGTCAGGTCCTGATAAACGATCCGTCCCGCGCCGAGATTCAAATGCCCCACTTCGGAGTTCCCCATCTGCCCGTCGGGAAGCCCCACATCCAGTCCGGACGCCGAGAGCGAACCTTTCGGGTAAAGTTTTTCCATTTCGTCGTGAAATGGCGTGGTCGCCAACTCCACGGCATTGCCGTCTTTCTTCGCCGTCTTCTTGCCACCGGGATTTACACCCCAACCGTCACGAATAATCAAAACTACAGGTTTCTTGGCCATTGCAAGACCGTGTTAAGCCGATCAGCCAGCGACTAAAAGCTAAATCCCTTTCCCCTCGGTCCTCTGACCCTGTTTTTTCAAATTCACCAAGCCCATTTCTGATGAAATTTTCGCACCGCCCGATCTCGCATCCAAATCACATCAATCATCTTAAACAACAACTCCGCCAATGGCGGTGCCACTCACCCCAATTCCTTGACAGCCCGATGCGCCATCAGGATTGCAGCCTTGGCGTCGGCTTCCGGAGCGGAGTCGGCATTGGCGATAGTAATTCGACCAAATGGCTGGCGACCAATCCTTGTCGAATTCCCCGGACCTCCGGTGGTATAGCCATGCGCCCAACGGTTCACCGCAATACTCTCAACATCTCTGTCGAAATCAAATAATTCCCCGTTAAGCATTCCGCCAAGGTGACTCCGAATCTCTTCTTCGTAATCGCTAAATTTCAAACCAAGCATCCGATACCGGGCTTCTCGATACTGCTCGATCCGGGGCGTCCCATATTTTTCTCCGTAGGGACAGCTGATCATCTGAATCACGCAAGGGTCATCCGGTGACTTCGTGAATTGATAGCCTCCCATACTTACCGGGAAATCCATGAGAACTGCCTGGTGCATATTCCCGGGCGACATGGCCAAACCAATACCCCTCTCTTTCATCGCTCTCCAATTCCGCAAACCCACCGTAGTATACTGCAACGGACTCTTCTCCTGCAGCCTTAATGCCGACGCCTGCGTCTTCGGGAGGTCCGGCACGATGTGTGGGATCATCTTGTTATGGCAAGCCAGAACGACAGCTCCAGCCTTCACCCGAAAGGGCCTATCGCCCTGAATATAGGTCACGAAAACCTCACTGGAATCTTTGGGGGCACCACCATGCCGCACCTCAATCACAGTACTATTCAGCCTGATTCGCATAGCATTCCCGGATTGGTCCAATTCAGAGTAATCGAATCGCGAAAGCAGCAGCTCTTCGGCATTCTTCCCCTTTCCCACCTTGGGAATCATCTTCTTAACCAAGGCCCGTGCGACCCCTGCATTACCATCTGGAAAATGATGAATATATGGATTCTCCTTATCGTAGACTGCCACTGGCGAGAATCCCAGTGCTCCGCAATCCTTGGCGGCCCGGATGCTCATCAAGTCGGTTCCCGTGCTGGCCCAGTCGAGGCCGGAATTCCTGGCCATCCTCAGCACACCCGGGTCATCAACACCCAGGACATTCTTCAAATAATCAAAGTACGATGTATTATCGAGATAGCCTTTCAACTCACCCTTGGGGACCTTGATTGAATGTAATCCACTGTTGAGAACACGAAGCAATTGTTCTTTCCCCCGATCACTTAAAGCTGCCTCCTGGGCGGCTTCGGCACTTGACAGCCTGGCACCCTGCAAACCCTCGATGTAGTTCGGGTAATTGCAATACGGATGCCTAACTACCTTGTCTCGCCCGAAAACCTGCTTGTTAAAATAGGTCACAGCCCCAAGATCGTGTCTCTTAAAAAAATCTCGATCATAGGCCGTTTTGAACAGCTCAAGATCAACCCCGATTTCCTTGAAAAGCTGGAGCACAACTTCACCACCTTCATGAGGCTTAACCAGAGTTTGCGAACCGCCGTAGGTGATTCGGGTATTCCCATCTATGGTATGTTCGTTACGCTTGGCATGCCCCCCAAAATCGTCGTGGTTATCTAGAATTAAGACCCTCTTATCCCGCCCATGTTTCTGCTGATAAAAGTAGGCCGCTGAAAGCCCGCTGAGACCTCCACCAACAACGATCAGATCGTAGATTTCCGCCGACTCACTGACTTTTCCCCAGTCAGATTGCGGACCCCATGCCCGGCTGTGCGCGTGCTCATTTGAACCTGGATGACTCCCTCTCAACCCGGTCCGCAAAGGAGGATAATATGATGAATCAAGCGCGCGCTGTGCGACCGCTTCATTGGGCAACAGGGAACTTCCTGCAGCTAACAGGGACCCATTAATAAAGTCTCTTCTTGTGATCTCACTCATACCTTTTTTCCTCAAGCCAGCAATTTCTGCCGCCGGCTGGAGTTACTCCATTTTGGCGATGGGACACAACGAATCTCAAACACTAATGTATTTTGAACGGCAGTCGCAGACCTTTGCAAGACCGAAGCTATCCTCTTAGCGAATGACCGTCAATACGCCGCAAAAGGGAGGGTAATTGTCGTATCGAAATCTAGACAACCGAACACCTATACGATAGGTTTTCGCTATAATCGAACTTTGTAGCAGGCAACACTTGCACTTTTTCAGGCGAAGCAATCAATAATCCAAATGAAAGAACACCAAATAGTATCCTGCTATAATTTCAATTTAGCAAAACGTCTCGGTGCCTACTCGGCTGTCGCCGCAGCGACCGCCTCGGTGGCAGATACAGCCGGAGCCGCCGAGGTGATATGGGATATTCCCGACATCGTAGTCGGGGATGATCCCGGTCTTCTGTTCAACATGGTAACCGGCGAAACCGCCAGCGCCGCCAGCGATGAGGGAAACGCAACTCCGGGCTCGATGCGTTTGATCGGCAATTACGCTGCCCTGACAAGTTTTGCCGGAGCTTATATCTACACTCCTGCCTCAAGTACCTTCGGCGCCTTCGTAGGTGTTGGGTCAGACGCCACCCTGCTTGCAGCCGGTTCCCAAATCGGCGAGAACCAAACCTTCGGTAGGAACGCCGACTCCTCTTCACTTGGCAACTATGCGAACTTGAACAACTGGAACCTGGAGGGCACCCGGGGATTTGTTGGAATTCGTTTTAAACTCGACAATGCCACCCACTACGGCTGGGCCGACATCACTTACAATGACGCCCTGAATACCGCAACGCTTCACGCCTTTGGCTACAATGACACCCCCGAGGCCACATCCACTCCTCCCAGCGATTCAGCTCCTGCACCACTGGCCATCACCGAATTTGAACACGACACAGATGCCAACACGGTGACCCTGACCTGGCGAAAAACTACCGCCACCTCCTACATTCTCAAATACTCGACCGACATGAGCGACTGGAGTCAGGACCTGGATGACGGCATCACCGCAGCCGATGACGAGAACCCCCAAGATACAGATCACATCACAGTGACCTTCCCCTTGTTCGAAACTCTGACAGAAGAACCTGATCTCTTTTTCCGTATCGAAGAGGAAATCTAATTTGAAACTCCCCGGGAAATCACTTATCTTGTTCCCCTGCCTGATAAGTTTCACAACCTAACCGGAGCATTCACACGGCGTGGCGATTATCAGTCACCACCCTCTCGTTTTTCAATCAGATCGACCGATGATCGAACCAAAACGCCTCGCCAAACGTGTCCTATTGATCGGGTGGGACGCCGCGGACTGGAAGCTCATCGATAAATACCTCGCCGAGGGGGCAATGCCGAACATGCGGAGATTTCTGGACCGGGGAGCCCGGGGAAATCTAGCGACGCTCAAGCCCGTTCTCAGTCCGATGCTTTGGAATTCGATCGGAACCGGGAAACGGGCGTATAAACACGGAATCCATGGGTTTACCGAACCGATGCCGGATGGCAAGGGAGTGCGCCCTTCTTCTAGCACCACTCGTAAGTGCAAGGCGCTTTGGAATATCCTGACTCAGGAAGGAATGACCACCAACGTCGTCTCCTGGTTCGTGGGACATCCCGCCGAACCGATCAACGGAATCTGTATCTCCGACCTTTTTCAAAAAGTCCCCCTCGACAAAAAAAATCCTCAAGATTGCTCTCTCCCGCCCTTATCCGATGGCTGTATATTTCCCGGATCACAGCGCGAGAAATTGGCTGAACTAAGGGTTCACCCTCTAGAAGTGACCGCAGAGGCCATTAAGTTCTTCATCCCCCAGGCCACGAAAATCGACCAGGAAAAAGACCCGCGATTGAAAATGTTCGCGAAGCTCTACGCAGAGATGCTCAGCGTCCACAACGCTGCCACCTATGCCATCCAACAGAACGACTGGGACTTTATGGGGGTCTATTACGATTCCATCGATCACTTCGGCCACGGCTTCATGGAGTATCACCCGCCGCGCATGGCCCACGTTAGCGAGAAGGAGTTTGAAATCTATCGGGACGTGATGGCAGCTTGCTACAAGTTCCACGACCTTATGCTGGGGCGGCTGATAGAGCTTGCCGGGGAGGACACCACCCTCATTCTCTGTTCGGATCACGGATACCATTGCGACCATCTTCGTCCAAGGGAAACGCCAACAGAACCGGGCGGTCCGGCCATCTGGCACCGGGATCAGGGAATCATCGCCATGGCCGGTCCTGGCATCAAAAAGGGCGAGAAAATCTACGGTGCCAACTTACTCGACATCGCCCCTACCGTTCTCAATTTGCTTGGGCTTCCTGCGGGAGAGGACATGGATGGGAAGCCGATGGCGCACGTGATCGGCGACCAGTGGTGGCATCCTCCAAAGATGATCTCTAGCTGGGAAGACGTGCCCGGCGAAGCGGGAATGCATCCAAAGGACGAGCAACAGGACCCCTTCGCAACTCGGGAAGCCTTACGCCAACTGGTAGAACTCGGATACATTGAGGCGCCCGACGAGAACCAGGAAAAGGCAGCCAGAGACGCTTCACGCGAAGCCAACTACAACCTCGCCCGTGCCTGTCAGGACGGAGGATTGCTGGAGAAGGCCGCCGGTCATCTGGAGAAACTCTACCAGGACTCCCCCGAACAAACTCGTTTCGGCCTCGAGCTTGCCCGGGTCTATCTGAAACAAGGTCGGTTCGAAGAAACCCGCTCGGTGGCCGAGGGCTTGCTCACAATGATCGAGAAGAGAAATCTCACAAAGATCGAACAGCTTAACGAGGCCTTACGCAAAATCGATGAGCAGCCCGGGGAGGTCATCGCCACCGCGAAAGAGCAACAGGAAAAGAGACACCGTAAGCAAGTGGATGCCGAGGAGGCCCAAACCAGGGAGGAGAAGCGCGAACCGCGAAACATCGAGCCTCTCACCCCGCTTGGTAAGGAGGAGTTTCTAGCGCAACGCAGAGGTCAATTACAAAGAACAGTCGATAAAATCCGCCATTACAACGTGCGCGCCGCCCCGACAGTCTGCTTGCTGCTTGGGCGCTTGGAGGCGATGGATGGCAATTTTAAAAAAGCCCTCACTTATCTGGGCAAAGCGGAGCAAGCCGAGCCACGACTGCCCGGATTGCATCTACAGCTGGCCCAAACTTATCTCCGCATGCGTAGAAACGATGAAGCGGTGCGGGCCTGCGAGAAGGCCCTCGAGATTGATCCTGACAACGCTCAGGCCCATGAAGTGCTGGCGGCCGTCCTGGCGCGCCTGAAGCGCCACGAGGAGGCTGCCAACCACGCCCTGAGCGCGGTGGAACTGATCCACAACATGCCCCGAGCACACCTTCGACTCGGTGCGACGCTGACAAGACTTGGCCTATACGAAAAGGCCGTGGAGGCATTCCAAACCTGCCTCAAATTGGCACCGAACACGCCAGCGGCCCATCGCTACCTCGCGATGATCTATCGCACCAAGCTTGGACGCCGGGATCTTGCGTCGACACATTCCTTCAAGCTTAAGATGCTACAGGATCAAAATAGAATGGGTCGTAATCCTGCTGCCGAACCCAAGAATTCACCGCTTTCCCACCCGAAGCCGGTCGCAAATACGGTAGCGATATCTTCCAAGCCCGGATTATCGGTAGATCAAAGCGAGGTCATCACCATTGTAACAGGTCTGCCTCGATCGGGGACCTCGATGATGATGCAGATGCTGGTCGCTGGTGGAATGACACCGCTCACCGATGGAATTCGCGAAGCCGACACCTCAAACCCAAAGGGCTACTATGAATATGACAAAGCGAAGCAGCTTGGTAGCGACGCGGGTTGGATCAGCGAGGGAAAGGGCAAGGTCGTCAAGATTGTGGCGCAGCTCCTTCCGCTGCTCCCAAGCAAAATTGACGGCACGCCCGCTCACTATCGCATCGTGTTCATGGAGCGGGCTCTTGAAGAAGTCGTGTCCTCACAACGCGCCATGCTCGACCGCCAGCAACACAAAGGTGCCGAACTCGATCAAGCCCGCCTTGCCGAGGTCTTCTTCGGACAACTACAAAATATCCAGACCGCAATTACAGATCGCGGAATCCCCTGCATCAGAGTCCAGCACGCAGAGGCAATCCGCGATCCTCTTTCCGTGGCGAATCGCCTGAACCGCTTCTTTGACAAATCGCTCGACACGACCGCAATGGCCGTAGTCGTCGACCCGACGCTCTACCGGGAACGGGGAAAGGACTAACGGGACGCATGCCCCCGCCGATGCCTTTGGCGAAATTACGTTGGAGAAACCCCTTCGACACGGACGGAGGTCTTGTAGGCCAGCTAGAACGTCCATGTTACAGCGATAGGCCCAATCCGTATTATCAAGCACAAGCGCCACCCTCTTTTTGCGCCTCGAGTTTTTCACTGGGTTCGGGGCATAGGGATGAGCAGATCGGGGTATTAAGTTCGACTTCCTGATACGACTTCTAAAACCTTCTTGGCCGCATTGTGGCCGGGGACCCCGCTCACCGCACCTCCGCGCTTCGCGGACGAGCCACAAATGTAGATCTGTGGATAAACAGTCTCCACTCCCCAAGTGCCGACCTCATCCTCGGCGTCGGCAAATGGCCAAGTCAGGTCGCCGTGGAAAATATTACCTTTGGGCAAATGGATTGCCTTTTCGAGATCGACCGGGCTCATCGCCTCAATGCAAAGATCGCCATTGGCGTCTTTCGCCAAACAGGATTCGATCGGCTCGTCCAAGTGTTGGTTGATCCCCGACAAATATTTTGCCACCACCTCTCCCCGCACGCGTTCGTTGTCCTCCTCAAAAAGACGGTAGGGCATGTCGAGTCCGAATAAAGTCAAGGTGTGAAAACCGCGCTGTTTCAAGTCATCAGATAGAATGGAATCGTCGGTCAAGGTGTGGCAGTAGATCTCCCCCGGAGGCCTCTCGGGCACCTTACCGGACATACTCTGCCGATAGCTCTCCATCATCTGCTCATAGCCTTCGTCGATATGAACAGTTCCCGCGAAGGCCTCGCTGGCAGGATAAAGATCAGAGCGGAGCTGCGGAAGTCTCTCCAGCAACATGTTGATCTTAAATCCAGCTCCTTCGACAACATCCGTCCCCACGCTGCTACTAACGCCAGTCAACCGATCGAGAACTTGGGCGGAGGCATTGCACAGGACGAAGCGAGCATCGACCTCGCATTCATCGCCATCCATCTCATAC
>NHEN01000076.1 GCA_002172625.1 Verrucomicrobiaceae bacterium TMED86
ATCCACTTCATCAGGCAGGTGTTTCCGGATAAGCCACTTCTGGATATCGCAGACGACGATATCATCTACCAACTTCCTTATCGTTTTCCAGAAGGTGCTCCTGCGTTTTGGCACCATGGCGGACGACGGGCCCTGGGGATCAAGCATGAGGGTCGCTGGATGGCCTTTTATCATCCGGGTGATATGAACGATGCCTGGAAGTCCCAGGGATATACCGATGTCACATCTGAGATGCGCGAGGCTGCGACCAGTCTGGGAGTGAACCTTGTTTACTATGCCTTCAACCATTGGGACGACGCGGTGACGAAAGCCAAGAAATGAATTGGAATCCGGAATACTTTAACTCGATTGGATACCTCGGAGTGCTTCTCACCGGAGGGGCTCTCTTGTTGTGGATTTGCTACATCGTGAAGCCCTTGCGGATCGCGAGTTTGGTGGCTCTGGGATGTGTGGTCGTTGCTTTTGTCTGCGCGAGGACGAACTCGAAGACTCATGTGAACCGCATTCAGCCCGATCGTAGCGAGGAACTTGCAAAGCGGGCGGCCCAAGAGGAGGCGAGGAAGCAGGCTCTTCTCGATAATCGAGGGGATGAGGTTGCCCAGATTCGTTTTGCGGAAGATGGAGCCAATGATTTTCTGGATCGGGCCGGGATGGATGATGCCGATCTCAAATACTTTGAGAGCCAGGGAGGATTAGGGGAACCCGAGTGGAAGAGGGAAAAAAAGACGCGGAGCGGAGGAGGTGGAGACGACAGTCTTGAGTCGGAGATTGGAGGGGAGGGCGTGATTGGTGGAGTACAATCGGATGAGTTTGATACGGACGAGAGTAAGGAGCCCATCATTATGTCAGAGGCGGATCTTGTCATGGCCAATCGATTGGATCTGCTGAATCTCAAGCTGACGCTGATCTTTTTGGTAGTTGGAGTAGGGGTCTTTCTTTTCGACTATCTTCGGCGGGCCAATATCTATGGCAAGGCTTCCCGGCCTTTACCTCTTCCCAGCTCCTTGTTGAATGCCTTGACGCCGATGGCTCCCTTGGTGATTTCAAAGAAGCGGTGTCGAAAGTCAGCCCGGGGTGAGTTGGCTCGGTTGGTGAAGCGGGGTGATTCTTTTATTTATCTGACTGATGATTCCGCTCGAACTGCGAAACTGCCCAAGTCGATGAGAAGGTTGCCCTTCGTCGGAGGGAAGGAAGAGTTGATTGCCGCAAGCGCTGAAATCGATGAAGGGTTCATTTTCGAAACAGTTTGGTATGGTCGCAGTTCGTTCGTGTCTGCCGACCCGGAAAGGGCGCTTATGTTTCTTACCGTTTTTCAGGCAATGTTGGAGCAGCGAAAACTCTCGCGGGCCAGGGTCTCCCAAACGGCCCACCTTGTTTGGGATCTTCAGTCGCCCATGCCCCGACAGACCCGCGCAGACTTGTTGAAACTGGCGGCGGCGACCGGGTTTTCAATTTTGATCCTTCGAGAGAAGGCATCCAAAGCAGCCTCTCATCAATCCGAGCTCAAAGGAGAACCCATCCCTTCATGAAGACACTCATTTCGATTACTTTGCTTTTGTTCGTATCCTTTGCTTCGGCAGACGAACGCACGCTGACACCCGAACAGATGCAGGCGATCGCCAGCGAAGGCGCTCCCGATGGCGCACAGAGCCAGCGCCCAAAGAAGCTGATCGACCTGACCAAGGGGGAGATTCCATCCAAGACATCGGACAAGGCATGGACTTTGGGGCCCACTGGGATCGTTGGCATGTGGACTGGCAGATTCACTGGTGACCAGTTTCAGGTGCTGACGACGATCAAAGGGTCACCCGCTGATGGAAAATTCCTGCCCGGCGACGTGCTCATCGGCATGAATGGCAGGAAGTTTCAAGCAGGTGGTCACCTTGGCGTGGTGATTGGAAACGGAGTCATTGAAGCAGAACGTGAAAAGAATGGCGGCAAGATCAGCTTCCTCGTGTGGCGCGATAAAAACTACGTCAAACGCTTCGGCAAGAAGAACGTCGTTGGCGTTGATATCGATAAGCTTTTCGATAAGGCACGTGATGATAATTCGCTCTACGAGTGGAAAGAAGAAGAAGCTCGCACCACAGAAGCGCAAGGCTTCGGTGAGTTTCCCGTCATTCCCAGCAACCTTGAGATCACCCTGACCCTGCGCACATTTCCAGACTACAGCGACACTGCTCCCTACGATTGCCCGAAGACGGACCAAATCCTTGAGGAGGCCTGGAAGATTCTGGAGAAAAGGTTTGTCGCGGATCCAAAGAAGCCACGTAGCGGTCGCGGAGGAATGCTGGAGGCGATCGCCTTGGTGGCTTCGGGAAAGCCGGAGCATCGAAAGATCGTTCGTGAATGGGTGCGTGGTCCACATGCCAAGCAATGGCATCCGCCGACGGTGCCCGCAGGGGCGATGTTCGAGCCAGCCTATCGGGGTTATAAAGGTTACCAAAGTTGGCACCACGGATTCATAGGACTTAATTGCGCGCTCTACTACGAAGCGACAGGAGATGAGTTCGTGCTACCCGCTCTGCGGAAGTATGCCATTGATACGGCCTTGGGCCAGAGTGGTGGCGGTTCGTGGGGACACACCTTCGCCTTTCCGTCTTTTAACGGCG
Source organism: Verrucomicrobiaceae bacterium TMED86 (assembly GCA_002172625.1). GTDB lineage: Bacteria > Verrucomicrobiota > Verrucomicrobiia > Verrucomicrobiales > Akkermansiaceae > SW10. Next base: position 2,613 of record NHEN01000076.1, read on the forward strand.
GTGAGTTCCACCGCATGAATCCCGGATACGGTGCGCTCAATGCTGCCGGTAATCGTTGTTTTTTCCTGATCACGCTCGCCAAACATGTTGGGGTCGAACATCCGGAGATCGATCAGGCGATTGAGCGTGCCCACAAATTCTTCGGCTCCTATGTCGATCAGGGTGCCATTCCTTATGGTGACTTTGGCGCCGCCGCCACCGATGATAGTAACGGAAAGAATACCGGAGTGGCCTTTTCGATGAAGCTCCTTGGTGATAACTATGGCGCGAAGTATTTTGCGATGATGTCGAGTCATTGCGCCTTCACTCGTCGCGGGGGACATGGTCATGATTACCACGGTAACTGGTCGTCTTGGGCTGCAGGCATGTGCGGGCCGCAGGTGCGAATATATAACGAACGTAACTTCCGCTGGCGTCGCACGCTCTGCCGCATGTTCGATGGCAGCTTTGTCTATCACTCACCGACTTGGGAATACGGAGTCTTACGTGACCCCACCGCGACCGAGATTCTCCATCAGGCTGTCGCTCTTAAGCAGACTTTGATTACGGGAAAGGATGCCAACGAAGCGCTCTATCCGACTGAACGCGAGATGAAGCAGTTGATGACCACCGCGCGGGCTCAGTTCAACGATCCGTGGCTCATGGAGATTGACGGCACTCCATGGCAGGAGCGCAGCACCGAGGAGCTCATTGACCTCCTCGACATCTTCAAACCCAAGGTGCGTGGTATTTTTGCCCGCGAACTGGCTAAACGTTTTAAAGCCGGAGAGAAGGAAATCGTTCCCTCCGTCGTCGAGCTTCTGGCGAGTAAGGAACCACGCTTCCGCGACGGTGCCCTGCGCGCCCTCGGTGCCTGCGGTAGTGATGTCGTGCTTGCGAACCTATCTAAAATCAGCCCTCTGCTCAGCGACTCGAAGGACTTCGTGCAGATCACCGCGGTGAAGGTTGTCTCGAAAGCGACCGATGCTAAGGATACCCAGCTCGCCATGCTGAATGCCACTCTTGAGGAACCCCAGACACTCTCACCTAACGGAGTGCGCAATGTGACCCAGTATGCCCTCTTCGGGAAAGACAACATTCTCGCTAACACCCCCTTCGAATCCGATTTCGATGAAATGCTTGTGCGCATGGCCCTTGAGGAACTCATTACCCTGGACCCCGCATTCAAGAGCTTCACGGGCTCGCGTCTCAAGTCCTGGGGCAAGGACACCATCGTCAAGATGGCCGGGCCTCTTACCTTCGCTGCAGAGGAAGAGCAAATCGTCGACCAGATGTTTGCCAATCGCTGCGAGCCGTCACAGTTTTTGTTAGCTAAGTTTGGTTACCGCGAGGGTGCTCATAGCACCGCCCACAGGCTGCTCAAAAAAGCAGCGATCCCGCGCCACATCCGACCCCACGTCGGCTACAAGCGCAACCTGATCGATCCTGAAGTCGTCGAAAAACAACCGGGTGCGTTTCACGATCTTGTTGAGCCGCTTGGCGTAGCCCTTACCGACAACCCACTGCAAACGGTGATGAAGCTGGAAGGGGATAAGAAAATCTTCATCGATATGATCAAGTATTATGATCTGATCAAGGCGTCGAAAAAATCAGCACCCATGCCGAGCATCGCCTTAGATGTGCAGAAAATGTTCCAAGCCAAGCTCGATGCTCTCGATGGCACCGGTGCCAAGATGAAGCTGTGTCGCGCTGAACTCAAAGATCCGTTACGGAAAAACTATTTCCGAAAAATGGCGGCGATGACAGCCCTCAACGAAACACTCGGCGAGGGTGCCCTGGAGGATCTTTTACCCTACCTCGGGCATAGCTACTGGCGACTGCGCGAGCACAGCCAGAAGATCGCCGTGGAACTTGTCAGCGTGGGTGCGGATGAACCGCTCGCCGCGATTTTCTCGCAAACCAGCAATCCGGGGTCCGCCGCCGGTATCCTCGAGGTGTTTGCCAAGGCAAAATCAGCGACGGGTCTGCCACTCGCCAAAAAAGCGATGAAGCACGATGAGTCGCTGATCCGTCAGGCAGCCGTGAAAACGTATTTCGCCCTCGGTGGTGATAAGGTGCTGCCGGAAATTCTCGCCCACCTGAAGCAAGTGACTACCCAGGAAGACCTGCGTGGCTGTGAACAGGCACTGCTTTCCCGTCGTGATGATGCCGCCCACATGACCGCCGTGCGCAAAGGTGTCTCAGGAATGCTTGCAAGGGCATCCGATATCTTACGTCCATCGCTCTATTACCTGCTCTCCCAGATCGGTGATACCGAAAGCATTGCGGCACTGGAAAAAGCCGCCGGCACCGACAGCGTGGCTGAGCTTGAGTCGATCATTTTTGCCCTGTCCTACTCACGTGGTCGTGCTGCAGATGACCTGATGCTCAAGCTCGCAAAATTAGATAAACAGACAGCCAGAGTCGTCGCTAACCAGTCGGTTCGCCGCATGGTTGTCGGGCCTGAAGGCTTCGGTGATATCACCAATGCGCAGCGTCTTGATTTTGCCGAACCATTGCTTAAGCTACACCTCGATAAGCGTCTTATTAGTTTCTTGGCTAACGTGCATGAAGCGCGTGCGCTGCGGACCTTGATGTATTGTCTAGAAAAGGGAGTGGGCACGGCTGCCGAGAGCCTTGTCGCGAATGCCGAGGGCATGAAGAAACTCTCGCCCGCTGATTCTAAGATTGCCGCCAAGGCGATACGTGATGTTATCGAATACATTGAAGTGTCCCATCTCCGTGGTGGCCCGGAGGCTCACAGCAAGGTGCAAGATAACTATTATGGTTGGAAAGCTCTTCAGGCCAGGGCAGGGAAGGTCCTGCTCAAGATCCACAAGCCTGAGGCTGCTCCGATCCCGACCTTTGATCCGCTCGATCTGGAATAGTTTGCCATGGGTAAAAAAATTCTTCGCCGACTGGTCAATGGGCGAAGGACGTCAAATTGAAGTTCGAACGCGTTTAGCGTCGGTGGCAAAACCGAATCGTAACCCGCCCAGGCTGATGAGAAGGAGAGTGACTTTTCGTGATTGCTACCTCAAAATAGAGATTGGTTAGCCTGCCTTCGCTCAGGGTTTGCTTTTAAAATCCGGTTTCAAGTTGGCGGCCGCTTTGTGGGCCTTTTTCGTGTCCAGAATTCTTCCCGGGTCTCCTTGCTCTTTAAGTTGTTGATCGAGAATGGTTGAGAGCTTCTTTTTTATTTCGGCGTGAGCAGGGTCGGTAGCGAGATTGGTCATTTCAAAATGGTCCTCGGTGGTGTGGTAGAGCTCTTCGGGAGGGCGATTCATGAAGCGGTTGACGAGTTTTTCGTGTTGGGGATTTGAGAAAGAGGAGAACACCCAGCTTTGCCAGTATGGGTTGCTTTCGTTTTTGCCCATGAGGTGTTTTTCGATGTAGAGGGAGTTGGGAGAGAGGTTTCGGATGTAGCGCCACTCGCCATTGGTGACCGACCGGATGGGATAGGACGGGCCTTCGGGGAAGTTGTTGTGCATCCCAAAGGCATAGTCGCGGTGATTGACGTACTCACCGTAAAGAACCGCAGCGAAACTCGTGCCGTCGAATTTTTCGGGTGACGCTTCGGCTCCGGCGAGATCGAGGAGAGTGGGAAGAATGTCGGCGTATTGCACGATGGCCTTGGTGCGGGCGGGAGCGATTTTTCCCGGCCAGCGTGCGACGAGAGAAGTGTGGAGACCGTTGTCCCAATTGGTCCACTTGCAGCCGGGGAATTGAGCACCTTGCTCGCTGGTGAAAAGGACGAGGGTGTCGTCGGCGAGTTTGCTTTCATCGAGGAGAGCGAGGAGTTCGCCGACCTGGGAATCCATGTAGGTGATCTCGGCGAGATAGTCGGCGTATTGCTTCCGCGTCATCGGGGTGTCGGCGAGATATGAGGGGAGTTTGATTTTCTTGGGCGGGTAGGCCGAGGCGTCGCCCATCACCCAGGGTACGTGTGGTTCGGTGAGAGCGACAACGAGGCAGAAAGGTTGCTTCGAATCGCGCGTGATGAATTCCTTGCTGCCGGAGAGGTCGTGCGGATTGGTGGGATTTCGGACACATGAAGGATCGAATCCGGGGACCATTTCAAAGGGAAAGACGGACTTGGGTTTGACGTGAGTCTTGCCGGCAAGTCCGACACGATAGCCGAGTGGATTGAGAAGGTGAGGCATGCTCTTGGTTCCGGGTCGGCAGGTGCCGTGATTCCACGCGCAGCCATTTCGATGAGGGTATCGTCCGGTGTAGAGTTCGGATCGGCAGGGCGAGCACATCGCCATTCCGAGGTAGGCCCGGTCGAAAACGAGTGATTGATTGGCGAGCGCGTCAAGGTGGGGAGTCTTGGCATTTTGTCCGCCGTTGAGGGGGAGGTCGCTGAAGGTGCAGTCGTCAGCAATGATGATGAGGACGTTGGGTTTTTGATCCGCGCGCAGAGCCGTCGAGAGGCAGAGGAGAAATAGGAAGGTGAGTGATTTCATGAGAAAATTTAAAAGAGTTCGCCTTGGGTGTGTCGAGGAGGATTTTTTAGGAGTGGATTTAGGGCGTCGTTGACTTCTAAAGAAAGGACGGAGGGTTCCAAGGTGGAGAGTGATTGGGAGAGATATTGGTTTTGGCGTTCCTGATCGAGGAAGGCGGGCATGCGGTGGTGGATGGGGGAAACGAAGTCATTGGCGTCAGTGGTGAGCATGGAGGCACAGTCGCCGAGTTCGGTGTTGGGTTCCCAGAGGCCAGCGGCGTAGAGCCATTGTTGAGCGGCGCTGCGGAAGAGGTGGGTGCGTTTGTGGCCCTTGGGGCCGGACCACTCGTAGTAGGAGATCAGAGGGATAAGGCAGGGGCGTCGGGCAAAGGATTCTTTCCAAACCGGGCTTTCGAGATTGTCGCTACGGGTGTTATTGATGACACCGAGGCCTTTGCGTTGAAAGCCCCATCGCATTTCGGTCAGGGTGCCGTCTGGAAGAATGACGGGAGTGGAATCGGTGCGACGAATGAGACGGGTGTCCGGTTCGTCGGAGAGCGAATCGGGCGGATTACCGCCGAAGGGGAGAGGGATCTTTTCGGTTTTCTGGGCCGTGTTGAAGGCGTTGCACATTCTTTAAATGAGAATCTGCGCATTTGTAAGGAGGCTTTCAAGGAGATCATTTTTTCTCGATCCGAACTCGAATGGGCCATATCTGACAATCGTTCCGCAGATGGGCGAAGAGTGGATCGTCAAAATGCGGGGGCAAAGATCCAAGCATAAAAAAACCCGGGGAGCCGGAGCTTCTCGGGTTTGTGAAGAGACTAGGTTGCGCGCCTGGTGATTAACCAGCATTGCGCACCTTCTTAATGATGCTGCCTACGGTTGAGGAGGGCTTTGCGCCAACGGCGAGCCATTTGTCAGCTTTTTCCAGATCGAGGGTGTAATTTTCACCTTCGGTCATGGGGTTGTATGTGCCGAGCTGCTCGATATAGCGACCATCACGGCGCTTGCGGCTGTCTACAGCAACGATTTTGTAATAGGGCCGGTCTTTGGATCCTTGGCGAGTGAGTCGAAGTGCTACCATATAGTTTGGTGGTGGGCGCGGAAGCTGTGCGAATTTGGCGGCTTTGCCAAGAATTATTTAGCTTAAATCGCGGGAATATTACAGGTGTGCCTTTTGAGATGGTTGAATTGGGGACGAAAATTGCTTGGTAGGACAGGGATTTTCGTTTAGTTAAGGCACGTTAACTATTCCCATGAGATGTCCCCGATGCGTGCAAAAAATTCACCTAGCGGCAACATCCTGTCCGCATTGTGGGTTTACCGTGGAGCATGCGGACGAGCTTTTTGGTGATCAGGACGTATCTCTGCAGAAATTCAGTGACCCGGCAGGGGTCTTGCGAATGAAAGAACGCAAACCGATGCGCAAGTTGATGGAACGCTTTGAAAAGAGGTTCCCGCAGCTGTTTGTTTCAGTTTATTTGGGCGCTTTTGAAGAAATGACGAGTATTCGCCAATTTGGTTTTTGGCTGCTCAACCGGGCCGCTTTTTCCGATGTCGATGTTAACCGCCCGAATGAGAATGGAATCTTAATCGTTGTTGATGTGACCGCGAAAACGGCGGGGGTCACCTACGGATACTCTTTGTTGCCTTACCTGGATGACGAGAGCACCTTTGATGCCCTGTCAGCGGCCCATCCTTATTTGATTCAAGGTGAGTTTTTGCAGGCGATCGACCTCACAATTCGAAAGCTGGAGACAACATTAAAAAAGGGCTGGCGGAGGGCAAAGAGGAACCCCGAGAAGGTGTTGGGTGAGATTGGTCAAAATCCGGTTGCTCGAACCAAGGCCTCGCTCAAGGGAGTGCGTGTGGGAAATAAGATCAGCGAACCCCGTGAGAAGGTGGAGGTGAGAGAGTGATGGGGTTAAGAGCAATTGTTATCTTGAGTTTGGTTTCTTGCTTGATGGGGCAGGAGGCGACTCCCGAGCCTGCCAAAGAAGTTTCTGAGTTGCCTCAGTGGAAAGCGGAGGATTGGGAAATGTTAAAGACCGGGGAATTGATTCCCGGTTCGACGATTTTTGGTGGAATTGCTTTGGAGCGATTGTTGTCCGGAGACCAGGAGCCGATTGAGTTGGAGCCGGCGGTGAGGGAAATTCCGGAAAAGAAGCCAGTAGGAGAAGAATGGCCTACGAAGATCAGTGAGAAGTTTTTGAGCCGCTATTTCCATCATGCTCCCAAGGCTTTTTTGGTCGATCCCCAGGATTTACTGACTGATCAGCAAAAGCAGGAGCGCGAGAAATTTTTAAATGATCATGCAAATGATTCAGGGTTTGATCTCTACGTCTACCTTTTCGATACCAAGCAGGAGATTCCAGTAGGAGAATCGTTGCAGGGAGTAGTTCTGGATCATTTCGCGGACAAGGAGTCTACAGCCGTGGTGTTTTATTTTATGGGTGACCCCCAAAGGTCTGAATTGGCCTTTTCGGAGGATCTTAGTGGAGAAATCCATCTGGGAAATATGCGGGATCTCATGAAGCTTTCAATTGAAGAGGCCATGGAGAGTGAAGAGTCTCTGGCGCAGCTCGAGTTTTTTTCGGGTCAACTCGCCAGGAGCTTGTCAGGATTGGAGAAAAAGTTGAAGGAGGATGGAGTGCTCGACACGCGCTTGAGAGGGACGGGCGAAAAAGAGGAGGAGAAACTCGGGAGTCTGGCCTCTCTCTGGCATGATTTCCGAGAGAATTCGGAGGCGTTCCTCGCCGTGGTTGTTTTGGTGAGCCTTGCTTTTTCGGTCGGTCTTCTTGTTTTCCTGAGGTATTTGGTGAACCGCAATAGGGCATTTGTCTTTCCCGATGCTCAGGGGAGTTCTCTGTTGGGAGCTCCGCATGCGCCAGGCGTAGGTAGTGTGATTTCCTACCATAACCGGACGCAACCCCCGTCGCTTCAGCGGAACAACTATCCGGATTATTTGCAGCGAATGTGAAGAGGTAAGCCCTCCCTGATTTTTGTTTTTGACTCTCGTCGAAATTCAGGCGAAACCCTCGTATCTGAGGCCCGGCCGGCTGTTCAATATACGCAGATTCGGGGGAGTTTGCGGAACGATGGTCGGGCCTTTTTTGTTCTGACAACCGGATTTTGCCCATTGCTATTCGCTGCGTGCGCTTTTAACTTACGGCAAATGAAATTGCGCAAAGCAATCTATGTGTTCCTCGGAATGCTCTCCATGCAGGCTTCGGCGGATCGATTGTATTTTAATGATTTGTCGGCCCCTAAATCGCTCGATGATCTTCGAGCCATCCAGGAGGCGATGCAGTCCAATCTCTCACGGGCCCGGGAGGCCACGGTTTGTCTTCAAATTGGAGAAGGATCAGGAAGTGGGGTGATAGTGAGCCCGGAAGGTCTGGTGCTGACTGCGGCTCACGTGACGGGAGGAGTTGGGGAAGAGGTGAAGGTGGTCATGGAGGATGGCACCGAATATCAGGGAGTATCATTGGGATTAAACGCCAAGACAGATGCCGCGATGCTAAAAATCACCGATTCCGGGCCGTTTCCCTTCGTAGAATACGACAAGGATGATGCGACCAAGCTGGGCGACTGGGTTTTTTCTTTGGGCCACTCGGGCGGATACGATAAGGCGCGGGGAATTAATGTCAGGATCGGGCGTCTGGTGAGGGAAGCCGAGACCACCATCCAGTCGGATTGTATGTTGATCGGCGGAGATTCCGGCGGTCCTCTTTTTGATATGACTGGAAAAGTGATTGGGATTCACAGCCGGGTCGGCGCTTCGAAAGAAGAGAGTATGCATGTGCCGCTTCGTGAGTTTCAGGCCCACTGGGAAGAGCTTGAGAAAAGTGACTTCGTGGGTGAAGGTCCATTCGCCAAGAAGCCTGTTCCGGGAAGTGGTTTTCTGGGAATGATGGTGGAGGACGATTCGGAAAAGAAAGGTCTACGCGTCACGGAATTGTGGGAGAGCGGACCGGCGGAGAACGCTGGTATCAAGGTGGGTGACTTGATCGTGGAGGTCGAGGGGGAGAAGGCGACTCAGGAATTATTAAAGAACACCCTTGGACAACTTGGTTCCGGTCAGAAGATTTCGATCAAGTGGATCGGCGGCGAAGAAACGAAGGAGAAAGAATTGAAACTGGGAGACCGACCATGAAGATTATTATTACCTCAATTATTCTCTGTTTGTCTGTCCTTGGGAATACTCTTCCCTCGGAGCAACGGAAGACCAACAAGTCGATGCAGGCGACTCTCTCGCCGGTGCAAAAATATCTCCAGGAGAGTAGTGCGGTCTTTTATGATTCGAAGAAAAGAGTGCCGTTTGTCTACGGGACGATTGTGAGCTCGGAGGGCTTGATTTTGACCAAGGCGAGTGAACTCGACGAAGTGGAGGAGTTTTACATTCGAATTGGAGCCGAGCGCTACAAGGAGCCTACCATTTTGAATAAGAATGAAACCTGGGATCTCGCCCTGGTGAAGGTTGAGGCGGAAGGTTTGATTCCGGTCAAGTTGGATGGGAATAGTGAAGTGGAATTAGGAACCTGGACGGTGTCCAATGGTGCCAGTGACCGAAAAACCCGGCGTCCTCGTCCCGGAATTATCAGCGCCAACAAACGGGAAATTAAGGGTGGGAGTCCAGCCGTGCTTGGCGTGGGATTCAAGATGGAGGATGACAGGATCACCATCACCAAAATCACGGAAGACTCCGGTGCGGAGAGAGCCGGATTGGAGAAAGGTGATTTAATTATCGGTTTTGATGGTAAGGAAGTTGGTGATGACAAAGAGTTTATCGAATTGCTAAAAGCCAAGGCTGCTGGTGAGGTCGTGAAACTAAAAGTTCAACGGGATGGGGAAGTCTTGGAGTTGGATGTTGAGCTTATGGCCCGGCATAAACTTTTTGGCGGACCTCAGAGCCGGAACGATTCCATGAGTGGTAATTTCTCCGAACGCCGGAGCAGTTTCCCCATGGTGCTGCAGCATGAGACCATGTTGTCGGCGCGCTCCGTGGGGGGGCCTTTGTTTACTCTGGATGGACGGTTTTTGGGAATGAATATCGCAGCAGCGAACCGGGTGGAGGCCTTTGCGATTCCGGTTGAAGACCTCAGTAGCGCCTTTTCCGAGATGAAAGTAGCCTCGGGGCTCTAGCTTCGTTCGGCCCGATGTTTCTTAAAGAGCGTGAGGGTGACTTGTCTTTCTTTCGCATGATCCAGAATAGGGGAGTGATAGCCTCTTGCGATTGGGAGTCCATCTTCAGGCGGGGCCTGAAGGCTTTTTTCCGGGACATCGATTAGTTCGGGAACCCAAGTGCGAATATAGTCTCCTTTGGGATCGAAGCGCTTGGTTTGCGACCATGGGTTTTGAATCCGGAAGTAGGGCGCGGCGTCCGCACCTGTTCCGGCGCTCCACTGCCAGCCTCCGTTGTTTGAGGCGATTTCACCATCGACGAGATGCTGCATGAAAAATTGTTCTCCAAGTCTCCAGTCGAGGTGGAGATCTTTGGTGAGAAACATCGCGACAATCATGCGAACGCGATTGTGCATGAATCCCGTGGTAAGGAGTTCCCGGATGCCGGCGTCGACGATGGGGAAACCGGTTTCCCCTTTTTTGAAGGCCTCGAATTTTTCGTCGGGAGTAAACCAAGGCAGGCCTCTCCAGTCGGGGTTGAACTCGCAATGCAAGACTTCTGGGAAATGGTGGAGAATCTGAAAGTAAAATTCCCGCCACGCCAGTTCCTTAAGGTATTGCGGTGATCCACAGGAGCGGGCATTTTGGTAGAGTTCCCGAATCGAGATTGTTCCCCAGCGAAGATCTTGAGAAAGTCGGCTCGTTCCGCTGGCGGAAGGAACATCCCGAAAAGAATCGTATGTTGAGATGCGGGAAGAAAGCGCTTCTCGCATTCGGGCTCTGGCCGCTTTTTCTCCTCCCTCGAGACAGTCCGATGAATCACTGTCCAATTGCCAGTGTTCAAGGGTGGGAAGGGGGAGCGAATTGACAGTGAGCGAGCTACGCAAGGTTTTCGGCTTCCCTCCGGGAGACGTCTTTGGGAGCGGAAGCCAACGCTTGGAGTAAGGGGTGTAAACCCGGTAGGGCGTTCCGTCGCCCTTGAGCACTTCACCGGGGCCGTGGAGACTACTGTCTTGGTGAGAATGGACTGGAATGTCGAGATGCTCGGCCAGTTGGGTTTCAATTTTCTTTCCGAAGGGGTCGACGTCTTGATTGAAAAAGACTGCCTCGGCATTGGTTTCATTGATAAGCTTGGTGAGCTCTGCGAGGGCCTCTCCCTCGCGGATGACCAGTGCTCCTTGCAGGTGATCGATATTTTTTGAGAGCGATTCGAGGCATTGACAAAGAAAGAGCTGCCTCTTGGTCCCGGTCCATGGGTGCTCTTTTGCCCAATGACTCAAAACGTAGACTGAGACAACCTCTTCAGCTGCCTCACAAGCGGCAAGGAGTGCGGTGTTGTCAGTGAGGCGTAGGTCTCTGCGGAACCAATGAATTACGCGGGTATATCGTTTTGCCATACTCCCTGTTTCAGCTCAGCTTCAGGAGCTTTGTGCCTTTTGAAACCGTTGCCTTGCTGAGCTTTCCGTTGACCCGACGGGAGTTGTCAACCAGCTGGATGAGGTCGGTTCGGGCGTTTTCGGCCGCATTGAGCGACTTCCGGACCCCTCCGTACTGTTTATCCGAGAAATATCTCGTGAAGGTGGTCCCGGCCCGGCTCAAGCAGAGCCGCCATCCCTCGAAAGCGGTTGTTTCGTAGGTGAAGCGAGTGAGGTTTTTGCGCGATTTCATGATTCTAACCCTTGGTGTCAATAGATAGTCCAATGTGGCGGGATTTCATCTATTTTTGGTCATTTTCACCCGTTTTTCCAAAGAATCCCTGAGAAAAGGATTGCAACTGCCTCCCCGTAGTGGTTCTTTCCGCGCCCGCGAGAAGTTGAAATCGCCGTAGGTCCTCTGAATTCACCATAAAAGAGTGGGTTCACTCGCGAGAGGGAAACCCGGCAACCAAAAAAGACAATGTCAGATACTGATACCACTACTACTGAAGAGCAGGATGAAAACAATCCTGTGAAGCTCAACCGCTTCGAACTCCCGAACCGTCTCGTCAAAGACGAAGACACCGCTACCGACACATACGCTCGCTTCACAGCCGAGCCATTTGAACAGGGATTCGGCCATACGATCGGAAACTCTCTCCGCCGCGTTCTCCTTTCCTCATTGGAAGGCGCTGCCATCACATCCGTGCGGATCGCCGGTGTGCAGCACGAATTCGCCACTCTTCCCGGAGTTGTCGAAGATGTCACCGACATCGTGCTGAATCTCAAGAAGGTTAAATTTATTGCTCACGGCAAAGAGCCACGTGTCCTTTCCCTCAATATTGAGAAGGAAGGGGTTGTTACCGCCGGAGATATCCAAGGCGACAACATGTTCGAAATCGTGAACAAGAAGC
>NHEN01000077.1 GCA_002172625.1 Verrucomicrobiaceae bacterium TMED86
CGGGAGCGGCTTTCGTGTGGTATTGAATCCATCTGGCAAGTAGGCGGAGCCATCAGCAAGGAAGCGAAGTCCTTAAGCGAAGGCTCGATGGAGCAAGGCGGAGCCGCGACCGAGCTGCCGTGGCGTAGGACGTAGCGGGGCTGGGTTTGGGGGTGTTCACATCAGCACATTACCGAATCTGGTACCTCAGCGGGACCAACCTCGCTCATGCCTTCGAGCTGAAATAGCCGGACAGCAAAAGGCTTTTGGAAAAATCATGGTTTCCGTGCCACGTTTTCGCCGCAAATCGTCCTCTGCTTATTGCAGCCACGCCCCGTTGCTGCCCCGGCGTCGGGTTTTTATATGCTTGTTACAACGTGGCGATAGTTCAGTGGCGTTTAGTTGTCTGGTTCGAGTGAGGTGAGCGTGAATATCTGTAAAACCCTTGGCGTGTGCGTGGCTATGTGTTTGCTGCCGCTGGGCGGGTGTTTTGACAATCCTAAAAATAAGAACATAGGGCTTCAACGAACGGTTAACCTGGCGAATGCTGGAAATGCAGATGCTCAATACAACCTAGGTGTGTTGTACGGTCGCGGTGCCTGGAAACATTTCGACGTGCCGCAGGACTATGCCGAAGCGGTGAAGTGGCTTCGCTTGGCCGCAGAGCAGGGGCATGCAAATGCTCAGTTCGACCTGGGTAAGCTCTATTTACATGGTTTTGACGTGCCGGAGGATTATGCGGAAGCATACGTATGGTTTTCTGTTGCTGCCGCTGGAGGTCACGCAGATGCTGCTGGTCTCCGTGACAATGCTTACAGTCAGCTCAAGGCAGTCCAAATAACGTTAGCGCAGAAAAGGGTGGCCGAATTGCTTAAAAAGTTCGGCCGCGGTAAGCAGCCTGAGCCACCAGGTACCTTAGACAACTCAGCGCTAAACAAAACCAACAGGCCAACATCAGTTGAGTTACCCGAATCAACCAACTCCATTGGCATGGAGTTCAAATTGATTCCCGCTGGTACGTTCATAATGGGTGATGCGAGCGGTGAAGATGACGAGACGCCTCATGAGGTAACCCTCACAAACCCGTTCAAGATGGGCGTCCATGAAGTGACGCAGGCTCAGTACGAGCAAGTGATGGGTGTTAACCCGAGTGAGTTCAAAGGTGCTGACTATCCAGTTCAAGACTATCCAGTTGAAACGGTAACTTGGGACGATGCGGTAGAGTTTTGCCGCAGGTTGAGTGAACTACCGGCGGAGAAAGCAGCAGGTAATGTTTATCGTTTGCCCACCGAAGCAGAATGGGAATATGCCTGTCGTGCTGGAACGACGACGATGTACAGTTTTGGAGACGATGAAGACGAACAGGCGGAAATTTTGAGTAAGGTCGGATGGCTTGAATTAGACGATGAATCGGACTTACGCGATTACGCTTGGTACCTTAAGTACTCTGGAGGAGGAACCCATCCCGTGGGCGGCAAAAAACCGAATGCGTGGGGCTTGTACGATATGCATGGCAATGTTTGGGAGTGGTGTCAGGATTGGTATGGTGATTACCCGAGTGGTAGCGTGACGGACCCGAGTGGTGCTAAATCTGGGGCGGACCGTGTGTTCCGAGGGGGCAGTTGGAGCATGACCCCCGAGCACTGTCGGTCGGCGACCCGCTTCGGGGGCTACCCGTGGTACCGCAACAGCTATTTCGGCTTTCGTGTTTGCCTGAGTCCGTCTGGCAAATAGGAGGAGCCCAGGGAGTTTGTCTGTAGGCACGTAGGTCGCGTAAGGCGGAGACGCGACCAAAGTGACGCAGCGTAGGCCTTTGTTGACCGTCACACTGCGAAGATGTGCATTGCATTACACCTGACCCACGACTCATTCTGCCTTAATCCGAAATTCACCCCCGCGGCCTATCCACCATCAATGCCGCCGCGTCTTCACGCAGGACCTGAGCAAGCCACGCCTCGGCTTGCTCGCGGAAGTGGGCAGTGCCTTGGGTTAGCCGCCTCTGGAGCATCTTCGTAAGGGTGGGCTGATCTGCCTTGCTTAACCGCGTGAAGTCCTCGCCAACCTATTGGCAGCGTTGCCATGCTTCAGTCTCTTGCTGCCTTGTTTCCAGCTGTCTCGTCAATCTTTGGGGATGTATTCCGGGGATCTTTCATGATCTGAATATATTTCTGCGTTTCTTGTCCTGTCACGGGTTTCGGCACGTTGATGGGTGTAGGGGACAAGTCGGTGGTACTCGTCAATCAGGCTTCTTTTCCGAGATCGAAACCATGAAGACCGTTATTTGTACAACTCTTGCGGCGTTGTTTTTGTCGTTTGCAGGAAATGTTTCTAGCAAGGCATTTGCTGAACCAGATCTTCAAACGCATTTAACGTACAAACTGAAAGACGTGATTATCATAAGCTATGATTTCCAGCGTAAGGAGGCCGTCGATCCTTCCCCCGCAGATGCGTTGACTTTGGGTTACACGAAAGTTGAATGGACGTTCATGCTGCTTCTTGAATTGGGATTCACAGTCGACGAGGCAACGTGGATGGCTGACACCTACCGAAACTAGACTTTCAGAATGGTTCGCCGTGCAAAAACCCAGCGTTGGTATTGCTGCGTCGGGTTTTCTGGTTTGCTGATGGGATTACATCAACAACGGACATTCATGTCACCGAACCGTCTGCTATGTGAGAATGCTCTTATTCGCCCGTCGTCCTAAAGTTTGATTCCGAACGTTGACCGACGGAAAATCACAACGAAACCGGCTGCCGAATTGAAACGGCTTCGGTTGGCATGGTTCCGTAAAGAAGAGGTGATGCTTCCTTTTGAGACGACACAGTCGGGTAAGCTCAAAACATCGGAAGAAATATTTTCTTCCGCTGCATTCGCAGCTTGCAGCACTGTTGCAAGAATGGTTGCCAGAGTATTCCCCTGGCGAACCACTGTTCCCAAAACTTGCCAAACGCAAAGCGTACATGATGATTAGGAAGGATTTGGAAATGGCTGGAATCCCTTTCACTACCCAGGATGGTGATGCTGACTTCCACGCTGCTGGGCGACACACCTATATCACTGGGCTACTCAGGAATGGCACATCCCTTGTTGTTGCTCGGCAACTGGCTCGTCACTCCGACGTGAAGATGACGATGCGGTACACGCACATCGGTCTGGAAGACCAGGCAAAGGGTATTCGGAACTTGCCAACTGATCCAAGCTGGCTGAAAACCCGCTGCCCAACTGCGCCAGCGTCGCAGCATATTTCCAGTTCGTTGCAGCATATTTGCAGCAAATCATGCGTCTGTGAGGGGCAAGCCGGGACGCCTGCTGGCAGCGATGGTCACTCAACTGGCAAAAAGAAAGGTGACGCAAGTACTGACGAGGCGACACCTTATGGCATGCAGAGACAAAAAAAGGCACCGCCAGTCACTGACGGTGCCCTAGTGGAGGCGGCCACCAGGACTCGCAACGGTTATCACTTAACCTGGGCAATTCGTAGCGTCTGTGCACCCGATTGCGACGAGTTTCGGGACCGAGAGCCATCTAAAGTGGACGCAAGGTGCCTCCAACCCGCGTCCTGATGCAAATTGCACTCCGCGCCGGCCCGCGGATTGAATCCGAACATCTTGTGCGCATTCTATCGCACCGCCGCTTGATGCCTGCTCACTATGCGTTCAACACACTGCCGCGCTCGTGCTATCAAATGGACTACTTAATTCAATTGCTGGACTGTGGTCGGTGGAGCCCCTACTAGCTGCGAAGTAGAGCCAAGATGATTCCGCATCGAGTAATCTTAGGAGATGGAAGCGCATCTCGTACTGGTCTGGCTCACGTTTAGATCACGGAACACCAATATGCGGAGCTGTCGTTTTGACTACTACCCACGCGTTAGCGACGATAGTAGGCGACTTTTTTGCAAGACCTCCCTCACCAATGCCCCACGGATGATTGGGGAGGTGCGGTTATCCATGGTGCCGCTCGTAAGAAGGGCCGCCTGGGTCCACTGGGGAGCGAGCCCCAAGAGATATTTTTTGACATTTTTCGGAAACAATCGCGGCCCTTGTGTCATTACTAGCAATGCCCAATCCCGATGACAGAAACGAAGCCCCTGATGCCACCGAACGGGTGCAATTGCTATTCGTGCGCCATGAAAACTCAATTCGGGCGTTCGTGAGGGCTCTGCAGCCGTCTTTGTCTGATGCAGACGATGTGATGCAGGAGACGTTCCTAACGATCTCACGAAAAGCTTCAACCTTCGAGCAGGGAACCAATTTCGTGGCGTGGGCCTGCGGTATTGCCCGCCTCAAAGTGCTCGAGAATTTCCGCCAGAAGAAGCGAGCCAATGTCCTCAGCGAGGCAGCAATTATCGCATTGTCGGAGGATGCTCCCTCGCCTGAATCATTGAGCGAAATGCAGGATGCCCTCGATGGTTGCCTTGAGCGGCTGACTGCGAAAGTGCGTGATCTGCTATGGCGACGATACTCTCGCAGGCAGAGCTCGACGGAGATGGCGGCAGCAGCTGGGATGACATCGACTGCAGTCCGCGTGGCGCTTTCCAAAGCAAGGGTTGCCTTGCGCGATTGCATTAACTCTCAAATCCAACCTACCCGGTGAAAGTACCGATGAAAGAGATGGACAACAACGAACTTGACGCTCTGATTAACGCCAGCCTTGATGGTTCTCTGTGCGAGGCGGAGGCGGAACAGCTGAGCCAATGGATTGAGGAGTCCAGTGATGCGCGGAAGCGATATTGGGAGCTGGCTTCCGTTCACGGCATGATCGAACAGTCGATGCAGAGTGCGTCTCTGAAAGCTGCTACCGGAGAGCAACCTGTAACTCCAGTGAGAACGGACGTCCTTTCCCGTTGGCGACGGATCACGTCAGTCGCTGCGGGTGTTGCGATCGGCGTCTTGAGCGCTTCATTGGTGTGGGCCTACACGATTCCACTAGTGAGTCAGACGCCGCGCGAGGTCAAAGAGATTCTCTTTGAGAGTTTTGAAGACGCCGAAGTCAAGTTTCCTGGTCGATTCCCAGCAATCGCTAATCAATGGTCTGGCAGCCTGGCATCTGTCGCCCGTGAAGACACGATGCCCGAAGTTAGCGGAGCTCGAGTCGGGCAATTTAGCAAGTTGGCCAAGTCCACGTTAAGTTATGCCCGCTACCTCATTGATTTGGATGAGCATCCAAGGCCGGGTAATGAGCACGTCAGGTCGGTCGAGGTCGAGGCTTCCTTCTTCACGTCAAACCCAAAGGAGCGGTCGGCATTTCAGATTCGTCTGGCCGCCTTCAGTCAAGAGCCCGCGGAGATTCGTCCGATTTGGAACGATCACGAGTTGCTGTTCGATACCGTTTTGCAACACGTGGGGCGAAACTATGTTACCAAGGCTAACGGGCAATCGGGTTGGCACAGGTTGCGAACTACGATCGAAATTCCGCCTAGAACGCGAACTGTCGTGATTTCTCTCGGCGCTGGTGACCACAAACCTGGAGCTGCCACTTCTGATCACTTCGTTGACGCGGTGCGGGTTCACCTCGTCGATTCCTTCGACCCGATTGATTGAGATGCTCCTCTAGAGTGAAACCGCAGCAACAAGGCGAAACAATGAAAACAGTAATTGCTCTGACTCTCCTCCTTGTAACCTCAACAGGCTTCGCAGAAGACAAGCCCGTTCATCTGTTTATCCTCTCAGGGCAGTCCAACATGCAGCGCCTGGATCCGAAGACCGGGTTTCTTCCGGAGGCCAACAAGCTCTTCAAAGGCGACCAGGTTATCTACATCAAGGTCGCCAAGGGCAATCAGCCGATCTGCCGATGGTTGGAGGAATGGACCGACATCGCCGAAAAGAAGGGCCTGGATGCCAATTACAGATGGAGGATCCACCGGGATCGAAAAGTCGAGTTCTATCAGCCGATTCTCGATCAGTATCAGGAGATGCTGAAGAAACACCCCAGGCTGACATCAGTCACCTTTTGCTGGATGCAGGGTGAAAGCGACGCCAAAGGAGGCGCACATGCCCCCTACAAAGATGCTTTGAAGCTGTTGATCTCCAAACTACGCCGCGACCTCAAACGCCCGGACATGAACATCGTCATCGGCCGCATCGGAGATTACGCCCTGGATAAACCATCGCCCGAGGCAGTGCGGAATGCACAACGTGAGATTGCTGATGAAGATCCCCGAGGAGGCTGGGTCGACGTGGATGATCTGAATGACAAAGAGGTCAACGGAAAAATACAGAGCGACGTTCACTGCAACAGGCCGGAGGGCTACATCACTCTCGGTCGTCGCTTTGCGCGGCAAGGCCACGCACTTGTGACCGGAAAAGAACCTGCGGAAGACGGTAGGCCGAAGAAGTGATCATCCTCAGTGATAAAAAGGATCGTCCAGGAATCAACGGTCCAGTTCAGTGGTAACGCAACTTGTCAAGAGTTTCGGCGCTACAGTACAGCCGAAAGTCTTGACGACTTCCGCTACGACACTTACCTCCGGGACTTGATTCTTTCGCGCACAGTGAAGGTCCCCACGCGGAAATGTTTGGATAACATATTGATGATACCTTTCAGAAACTATCTCACATCGATTGTCTTGCTCGTAACTGCGCCGCCAGCTGTGGCTGAGTCCTGGGTGGTGGAGAGTCAGGCAGACTGGACCGCTGCCAGGGGAGCCGCGGAAAACGTGGAGCTCGCCGACGGCTTCGCTGAACCCAAGGCTGACAAAGCCAGTTTTCAAAGCTTCGTCAAAACCTTTCCCGCGAAGCGCAAGCTGAGCGCGGTGGTGTTTGAGCAATCTCCCGTCTGGGACAACTGGGAGGCGATCGATGACATCACGCCTTCAGGAGCTGGCAACGCCTACGTGTTTCTTCCGGTTGCGCCGGGCGATTACTACTTCTTTGCGACAAGAACCTGGCCCGAAATGGAATATCCAGAGGGGCTCACCCGGCAAAAGCGCACTAAGTTCAGGCAAGAGTGGAAGAAGAATCACCCCAGAGGCTATCACGCCTGGCACAGTACCGACCTGAAAGACTGGAAGCTCCTCGGACTGGTTTGCCCGTCCAGCTGCATGACCACGGCAGAATACGCTGACGGAAAGTTCTACCTTTATTACGACAATCCCAATGACGAGAACCCGCACCTGATCGTCGATGATGATCTCACCGATGGAGTTTTGGGCAAAGAATACGGAGAGGTCTTTTCAGATCCGTCTCACGGTTCTGACGCCGGTGTCTTTCGTGATGAAGACGGCACGTTTCACATGATCTACGAGGACTGGAGTCCCATCAATGCCCGGGAGAATGGATGGGATTCGCCGCTCGCTGGACGGGTTTCGAGTCCTGATGGCATCAGAGGTTTCAAATACGGGGAGCATCCGCCCGCGGTGGATCATCGAACCAAGCCAACCGGGAAGATCGGGACGTTCACTCATCCGGCCCAGAAGACTTCGAACAATGGCAAGCCGCTGGAATATGAGATGCACGAACCCAGGCAGAATGCCTACGGAGACTGGACGCTCATTAAAGTGGGAGGTCATTATCACTTGTTTGGCGACTACGATTCGTCCGATCACAACAAGCCCATGAGAATGGCGCGTTTCCATACCGACGATCTGAACAAGGAATTCCAGTGGTCGGGCGAAATTGGTAAAGGCTTTCACCCCGACCCGAGTGTGGGATTCGCCGAAGGCAAGTTCTATGTGATCATCCAGAGAGCGACCGACTTCGTCAGCCCCGGTCCCTGGGTCGATGGTGTAGAGGCCCGCGCCGGAGTTGACAAGAATGGCGACGGCACGATCGATGAGTGGACCGATTGGCAGGCGGTAAAGGAGTCCTATTCTCAAAAGCCCGGATTCGCACGCATCGTCGATGTGGCTCCCGCCAGCGTGGACACTGACAAGTTGCCCGCAGGCAAGGGCTTTGCGTTTGAATACCGCACTTCTCGCCTCGACAACGGAGTCCAGCCGATCATGGATTGCGTCACGCTGGAATTTGAATAGGCGGCTAAGCCGCAACCAGATCGGCGCATCGTGAAGTGTCTTTCTGACGTTTTTTTGGAAACAATCGCCGCTCCGGTGTCATTATCAGTGACGACTCTCAGGACGAAAGCGAACCCCTCGGTGACGCCGAAAAGGAACAGCTGCTCCCAGGGGCACCCTTGAATGTAGCCAACGTCGCCAGACGGTGGATCTGAGCCGTTTTTCCGACCGTCTGACGACGGTAGCTACGCAGCCACAACATGTATCGAACCGAAACAAGGGGACACAATGAAAACAGTAATTGCCCTGACTCTCCTCCTTGCAGCCTCAACAGGCTTCGCAGAAGGAGCTGAAGCAAAATCCTTAAAAGATTCCAAGCCAAACATCATCATTATTATGCCGGATGATTCTGGTTACGGGAATCATTCGTGTTTCGGTAACCCTGTCATCAAGACCCCGAATATCGATGCCCTTGCGAAACAAAGCTTGCTCTTAACACGGTATCACAGCAGCGCAAGATGCTCTCCCAGTCGTGCTAAACTCCTGAGTGGTCGCCATGAGTTTTTGGGCGGTGTGACCCATACCATCCAAGGGCGCGAGCGTTTGAGCCTGGATACGATCACGCTGCCGCAAGCCCTCAAAACAGCCGGGTATGCCACGGGTTTTTTCGGCAAGTGGCACAATGGCAAAGAAGGGCGTTACCGTCCCGAGAATCGCGGGTTTGATGAGTGCTGGATGTACGAAAAGGGCGCGAGAATGGCAGCCACCATTTCTCACAATGGCAAATCGCAGAGAATGGCTGGTACCTATCCTACCGATCTGTTTTTCAAAAAAGCGACCGAATGGATCGATGTTCAACGTCAGGCAAAGAAACCCTTTTTCGTTTATCTCCCACCCAAATCACCCCACGGCCCTTTCAAAGAAGATTCGAGTGATATGCCAAATGAGGATTATAAAAAATTCCTTGGTACCCATCCGGAAATGACAGTGCAGATTGCCAAGATCTTTTGGGAGGTTGAAAACATTGACATGCGCGTAGGAGAGATGCTTAAGCAGCTCGAAACCTGGGGCATCGCAGACAACACGTTATTCATCTTCATTGGAAGTGACAATGGCGCTTCGGGAACCTCGAAATTTTACAACGCCGGGATGAAAGGTCAAAAGGGACACCCGTACCAGGGCGGAACCCGTGTGCCTGCTTTCTTCAGATGGCCGGGCGGAGGCATTGAGGGTGGTTCAGAAAACGCAGCGCTCATCAGCCAAATGGACATCATGCCGACCCTCCTGGAAATTACCGGCACACCTATGACCGATCAGCTTAAGCAACAGGTTGAGGGGCGTAGTCTGGTTTCCATGCTCAAGAACCCCGCGACCGATTGGGAGGACGACCGGCATTTGGTTCACCACGTCGGTGCCTGGTTACCGGGTCAGGCCGCCCAATCGAAACACGCCAGAGTTGCAATCCAAAACAAACGATTCACTCTGGTGAATAACAAGAATGGGGAGGAGCTTTTCGACCTTAAGAACGACCCTGGTGAAACTAAAAATGTTATCAATGAATATCCCAAAGTCGTGGCTCAACTGCGTGAAGTATACGACGGGTGGTGGACCAGAATGCAGCCGAGGCTGGTGAACGAAGATGCCTACCATCCGCCCACGCAATGAGTTTACCGATGTGTGAATTTGGATTCAGCTATCAACTTGTCATTAAACAAGGACAATCACAATATGAAAATCATCACTCTTCTAACACTCTTGCTAACGGCATCGGTAGCGGTAGCAGCAGACAAGCCAGTTCATCTATTTATCCTCTCCGGGCAATCCAATATGCAGGGAATGGATCCGGAGACTGGTTTCATGCCAGAGGCCAAAAAGCTCTTTGGAGATGAAGAGGTTGTCTACATCAAAGTCGCAAAGGGCGGGCAACCTATCTGCCGTTGGTTGGACGAATGGGTCGCGATCGCCAAGGAGAAAGGACTCGATGAAAAGCGTATAAAAAGAATCCACAGGGATGGAAAAGTTGAGTTCTATCAGCCGATTCTGGATCAGTATAAGGAGATGCTGGAGAAGCACCCAGAATTTGCGTCGGTAACGTTTTGCTGGATGCAGGGTGAACGCGATGCCAACGGCGGGGGGCAGCCTGCATATAAAGATGCCTTGAAGCTATTGATTACCAAACTTCGCCGTGATTTGGAGCGCCCGGATATGAACATTGTGATCGGCCGCTTAAGCGATGCTGGTCAGCAAAAAGAGAGTTGGGGGGCAATGCGAAAGATCCAGATGGAAATTGTCAATGAAGATCCTAGTGGTGCCTGGGTGGATGTAGATGATCTCAACAATCGAGAAAAGGACGGGAAGGTCATCAACGCCGTTCACTACAACAGGCCGGAGGGTTACATCACTCTCGCCCAACGCTTCGCGCGCCAGGGCTATGCACTTATCAAAGGAAAACAACCGGCGGAAGACGGCAGACCGACGAAGTGATCATCCCTTGCGACAATAACGATTACTCCAACATGTCTTCATCCCATATCGCTGGTATTCGGCGCGTCAGCGAGGGGCGGAAACCGGCAGAAAACGAGACGTCGAATCCCTCGCTGACGCGTCGGGCTACCAGGGGATTATGCTGTGGCAAAGCGGAAAGAAGGCCCTCCCACCGAAACACACGAGCGCAGGAACCGGTCCTACTTATGTTCCCTGAACCACCGAAAAGCGTGATCGCCGAGAAACTTGCACAACTTCGGAAACAATCACGCGGGGTATATCATTACTCATGATGCCGCATCGCTTTGTTTGACGTAGCCACGGTCGCCAAACGATGGGCTGCGCTGTTGATCGTACGAACAACGAAACGCATTCCACGCTCTGGCGAAGGCGGCTACGTTTGGGATCCCTGGCATTCAATCGGCAGATTTTCTGACCAACGCTCACCGAGCAAACTTCGTGAACGCATATGACGAAGAAAAATAATTGTGCCACTGTCATTGTCACGGCTGTTTGTGGCCTGTTCGCGTTTGTTGCGACGGTCGATGCTGTGGGCTGGAGTGGGATTGCGGAAAATCCCAAGTTTCCCACGGATGTCCCTCGCTGTTATGTTGCAATTCGCGAATATAATGTGAGGGAGTAGCTAACAGTTTTGAACGCTGCCGATATCCGCGGAAAATCAAGTAGAGAGTGGCATGTGTGTCGAGGCTTCATTCTGGCTGGTGCTGAAACCTTGCTGCATGATCACGACACCGCGAATCACCTGCGCGGAGACTAGCGAGGCCACAGAACGGAGCCTCAGTGCAGGTTCTGGTCTGACGAAAATGAGATCGTCAATGGCCTCGTAAGATATGGCCTCATAAGATACTGAGTGATGGATCAATTTGCGTTGATGTAATCATTCGATGAATGACTACGCCGAAGGGAACTTTATATGAAATACCGTTACTTACCGAGGCATGTCGGAATCATCTTATTGAGCCTGCATGCTCTTGGACCGTCGGTACTGTTGGCAGATGTACCGGGAAAGTTAGGTTCATTCCTTGAACAACATTGCATTGATTGCCACGAAGGTTCGGAAGCGGAAGGCGGTTTGGATCTTCAGTCACTCAAATGGAAAACTGACGATGCTCATAACGAGAGCGTTTGGGTCAAGGTCTACGACCGGGTTGAGTCCGGCGAGATGCCCCCTGAGGATGGTGCCGAAATAAGCGATGTCGAACGGGAATCGATGACAAAGGACTTGAGTCAGCGACTCATTGAGACAAGAGAAAAAGCATACACTCGGCATGGCCGAGCCGTGTCGCGACGAGTCAACCGCTTCGAATATGAAAATATCCTTCGCGACCTTCTTCACGACCCCTATCTCAAAATCGCGGACCAATTGCCTTTGGATGGCGAAGTTCATGGCTTTGCCAAAGTGGGGACCGCTGTTGATGTTTCTCATGTGCAGGTTGATGCCTACCTCGATGCAGCTGAG
>NHEN01000078.1 GCA_002172625.1 Verrucomicrobiaceae bacterium TMED86
GGCTGTCCAAAGACCCCGGCGCCGTCCGACAGCCTCGCACCCGACCCACCAGGCGGCTGTGAAGAGGCGGTTGAGGCTAGGGTCCTGGCCTCGTGGACCGAGCAGATGGGACCGGTTCCCTGGGATAGTTTCGAGAAACTGACGTACGTACGCAGTCAGCTGGCCCTGGGGCCAGAAACGGAGCGGGTAAGTGGCCCCCTGACGGCAACGGAGTGGACGGCCCTGGTCGTTGCCGCGCATCCGGGCGTTGACCACCTGGTTTTGGGACAGCTTAGGTCCTTCGACGATGGGGGTCCTTACAGTTACTGCTTATCTTCCGGAGTTGGGCGAGATGAGGAGTGGCGTTGCTTTCGACCGCCTCCGGAGGCCAGAATGGACAAAGAAGGGCTGTGGGGACGACACATGGCGCTGGACTTTCGGAGATTCGAACGGCAGATGTACCGCTTCGAGCAGAGGGGTTCTGAGGTGATAATGACTGATCGGCGGGGCAAGGAAACTCGTGTAGGGCTGGCAGTTAAAGGAGGCCAGCTCCGTCTGTCCCGACGATGCCGGGGGCCGCTTCCCAACTTCGACACTCAGGAGGTGATGGGGTGGCAGGCGGGGCACGGGCCGCTTCCCTCAGTGGAAATAACGATGGGCGACGGATACTACACTGTGAGTTACCACGTGGAGTCAGGTGGGCAGACGGCGACGCGAAAATGGCAGATTGAGGTCCCCATGATGGACAGGCTCGGCTTTATACGGGTCTGGCAGGAAGTTAGGTCGCCCACTCCCATGGAGAAGGAGCAGGAAGATCTCCAGGAGGGCACGCCCAGGACCGCTCACCAAGAGGTAATCAGTCTCCTGTCCAGCGACGACGACGGTGGCGCGACGGATAGCGACAGGTCGGCGGCCGCGGACGTTCCACTTCCGTCGGGAACTCTCGACATCCCAATGGAGGTGGCCCGGAGAGACCACGGATGGGCCACCCTGGATTGGATTATAGACCAACTTCAACCAATGGGGCTGGAGGTCTTGCAGGCCCTTCGCAAGGAAGGCAAGACCTGTTTCATCTCGATTTGGGAGGAAGGCCAGGACTCGGATACCGAAGACGGGGTCAACGTGGGGCCTGCCCCCCAGGTGGGGTATCGCTGCTATCGTACATCCACCCGCAACATGCTGTGTGAATTGTTCGGGTGGCATTCGGGCGCGGGAGATGCATTCGACGACAGGTTTGGAATAGACCTCTATCACGAAAAGGGGGAAACCGTGGTGTATGGGGCCTGCAGTGAGGATGAATTGACTATCCGGCGCCTCAATCAGTACACGGTGTTCAAGCGACCGGGGAATCGGCTGTTGCTGACATACGGTGAGCGAGTCACGGACGAGGACGAGGCCGAGCCCATGGACATGGAAACGATCAACTCCGCAAGGAGTGGTCCGACAGACTGGCGCGTGGGCCTCGGAACTAGACTCGAGACACCCATGAGTGAGTCGAGCAGTTCTTCGGTGATGGATGCTGAGGGCACCCCTCTCGGAGAAGCCTCGTTCCGCCGGTACTCAGCTCTCTCGGCCGCTGAACGGCGGGGGCTGCCTCCTCTCCAGGGAGCGGGCGGGACTGCCGGCGTGGTGAGCACCCAAGCAGCACCCGGGGTAGTCGCCAGCCAGTTCGTAAAAGGGGGCGCTGGCTCTCCCGGAAAGGAGGTCGACGGGAACTCGTGCCTGGACTTGCCGGGAGGCCTTGCACGCGGCCGAAGCTCCACCGGCGCAGTTCGGGTATCCAAGCTAATAATCTACGATCGAGAAAGGGATACGGTGTTTGCAATGGCCTGCGACCCCGCCATTGAGGGTTTCCCTCGGGAGCGAGACGCGGCAAAGGCTGGGACGGGGGTTCTGGCCGCTGCGGCTCACGTGGACGAAATAGGCTGGGCGTTGTTGCGCGAAGTGGACAAGGGAATTGTGCTGTCCTCCGAGATGGGACGCCGGGTGATGGCGGCCGTGGCTAATCGACCGGGCGCTGATGGGAGTGATCACCTGGTGGCGCCTGACGGGGAAATGCTACACCTCCACCTCTGGGTGGTGGGTGTCGAAACGGGGCCGGACCATTGCTCGCCGGCCGTGTTGGGGAAACCCGGGACTGGGCCCGGTTCGACGGCCGGAATGTACCAAGTGGCCACACTCCTGAAAAATATGGTGCAGACCGGACGGCCCAAGTACGCCCAGCTGTTGGAGCGCGCTGTCGGGCAGGCCACGGAGACCCTCTTGCGCGGCGAACCTCCCACCAGTGATCAAGACGGACACAACCTGTGCGCACCTCTCGGGGTATTGAAGGTCGACTGGGACCCGGAGGAGGCACCCAGGGAGATGCTTCCATCGAAGCCTATTGAAGACCGAGAAGGCAGCCCCGCAGCCGAGGAAGCCCGCCTTCCCCAGGCGGTGGAGGTCACGACGGTCCCGGCTCGGAAGATCGACCTGGCCGATGCGTACGTCGGGGTAACTACGGCCCCAGACTACATGGTGATCCGCAGCTCCACCGGTGCAATGGGGTTGGCGCATTGTCCAGAGGGAGTGAGACTCACCGACGCGGAGGGACGAACCCTGGTGGTCAGACTGTGCAACCAGAATGGGCGCCTCGACTTTGTACGTGATCCATCGCCGTGGATGAAGAGTGGCGGGTTCACTACCATGGAAAGGGACGTCACCGAAATGGACCCTCGGGCTCTCATGGTGTTTGAGACTGAATCCGCCCATGTGTTGTGCTACGGACAGGGGGGAGAACCAGCGGGGCCACACGTGACGGTTCCTAAGAGGGACTTCTTTGGAAGAATCCGGCTAGTGTGGGCCTATCGACCGGAACCGCTACCCCGGGTCCCGCTGCACTTGGGCTGCCGGAAGTGTGGAAGGCCGGTTCTGCCGGCGGGGTTCGTGCCCGGAGATACTGAGCTCCCTGGGGGATTGCCGAGTCAAGGGAAGTGCTCGTGCTTGACGCCGGAACTGCAGGAGTACCACGGACCGGGTCCGACGCTGATTCCGCCAGAGCGCCTGATCCCGGAGTCACCGATGCCGGAGTTGGGCCCCAACCTGTACGCCGGAGGTGTGGCTGAGGCGCGACGGACCGCGGACGCTCTCTCCCGACCGGCCCGCGCGAGACCGCCCGGGGCAGACAGAGGATGTGGGCAACTGTCGGATCCGCACGTGGACCGCATTGAGGCCGAAGCGGAGGCGTTCGCCGGATGGAGGAAGTTTTCTCCACCTGACGAGCTGGAGCGCGGCTCGTCTCTCCGGCGAAGCCCCTTGACGGCTCTATGGCAGGAAGGACTGGCGCCGCGGTATCGGGGAGTGGTGGTTCGTCTTCCGAAAACCCCGACGGACTTCGGACTGATCGAAGTGAAGGAGGCACGCCCCGCTTGTCAAACGTTGGAGGGGCCTGTTGCTCTGGCCTTTCGAGCCGTGGATTGCTCGCTTGACCATCGGCCAAGCTTGGGGGATGAGGTCATCTTCGCCCTGGTTGGGGCTTCAGTGGTTACATGGCCAAAGCACGACCAGAACTTGGCAAGCGTACGTTGCCGAGAATACCGAGACCGCTCCGTGGTTCCAGGCGCGGATGCCCGCGGTATCAGCCCCATACAGTTCGGGACGGTCGCGTTGGGGTTGCCCCAACCGCCCCAGGACGGGGGATGCGTGGTCGGAGAACGCCGGTGGCCGTGGGGCACGGAGTCGTTGGAGCCATCGAGGGCCAGTTTCCTACTAGTTACCCTCAAGGATTCGGGCGGGGCCCAGGTGGTGTGCCATGCGGACCGCCGAATTGCCACGGACGAACCGGTGGCTTTAACCCCGGTGGCAGTGCGGGTGTCCGCGGTTCACCGCTGGGAGCCTCTGCTCGTCAAAGTGGGTACAGGACAGTCGACGAAGGGAGAGCCGAGCTCGGTCGTCCCGATCCGGCCCAGGACGCCCTCGCACGGAGCGGACCTATCCACGGGGGTGGTTGGACCGGGCGGCCTAGCGCGGGGGCACACCTTCTGGTTGCAAAACCAGCTGGCTCAGTGCATCACAGCACACCTCGCGTGGGTGGGGGACGCGGTTCGTCGGTCTACCGTGATGGCGCGCTGCGGGGCGTCCGCCGCAATGACTGTCCGCCCTATGCCACCCATGATAAAGAAGTCCGACGGGAGAGCCTCCGCGAGAACTGGTCGCCCCAGGGGCCATGGAGTGCATGGAAACATCGTGAGGAGCCGGCAGGGTGAGAGGGCTGCGCAGTTTAGGCACGCGCGGAAAGTCGACGCGACCGGCCTCTCTTCGGAAGGGCGGACCTCGGGGACGAGTCCGCTGAGGTGTCGGGAGATGGAGCCAACGAACACTCGCCCGGCGGAGCCGTCACCTCGTGAGGCGGCCCCCGATCCGCTGGAAGGCTCGCGGGCTCGCCTGACGGAGGGACCTGGGCCAAGGGGTACGGAGGAGAACCGGCATTGGTTGAAGCGGCCCTGTACGGCGACGGCCTACTCCGCCGGCCGAGAGACGCGGGACGTCGGCAGGGTTATCGCCTTGCCGGGACCTCACTCGGAGTGGGGCCTCATCTCTACGGATCTGGGGAAGGACTTCGGACCAGACGACGCTGCCCCGACCCTGGAAATCCATGTGGCATTCGCCCTGGACAGCATGACGGAACCGCTTGGAGTGGGCCAAAAAGTGAGCTTCCAACCGGTCGGAGGAAACCCTCAGGTGAAGGGGTATCGAAGAGTGGACACAACGACTGTTGGTTTCCCGGATTCCCGGACGTCGCCGTTGCAGGAAGGAGTCGTGGTGGCAAGAGAGTTAAAGGGCGACTTTACTGAACGGCCTAGGGTCCTGGGGGTACCACAGATGGATCATTTCTACGCGGCCCTGGGCCGACGGTGCACGAACCCCATTCTCGTTCGTGCTCCGGAAGGTCACAGTGGGAGCAAAGGCATTCCAGTGGGACAGGAGATCGAGTACTCCCTCCTGGCGGCGGAGGTCCGACCAATGGAGTGGAGGCCTCCTGTCGGGAAATCGGCTAGGTGGTGGCAAACTTTGCACAGCTCGGAGCCTCCGGTCTCGTCCTCCCCAGAGCTCGGAGTCCCTGACCCGAGGCCGGAGGTAAAGGGACCGGGACTAGAGACCCCGATGGCAAGGTCTGCGCACGGCCCCAAAGCCGGCCAGGTGGTATGGCACTACCCGGATCAACGCCTCCTTCAGGGTGTCCTCGAGAATCCGATAGCGGGACTGAAGCTGGGGCCGCTACAGCACCAACTGGTAAGGGACGGCAAGGTCTGGGGCTGGCATAAGGTGTATCTGCTTGGATTGGGGTACTCCGCTCGGATGGCTCTAGTACGAGCCGTGTCCCTTGACAGCCTCCGTCGAGGATCGCACAAAGAGCAACGGAAATACAAGGGGACTGGAGTGGGCCGAATCTTGGGGCACTTCTCTGAGATTCAGGCGGAGTTCTTGGTCGGGCTGGTGGATCCGATGTCAGCGTTCCACCGGGGAAGTACGACGGCGGTGCGCGGGACGGTGGTGACGGTGCCGCGGGATGGAAAGGATGGAGTGATCGAGATGGGGAGCCACCCTGTACACCCTTCGGCTGGGTCGCGCTGCTCCACCTCTGAAAATATGATGGTCAAGTTCACCGAGGGAGCGGTGCGAGATCTAACTTACACGGCCTCGGCGGTTAGGTTCCGGCTTCAGGGTCGGATACTACGCTCGCGGAAGGACCCGCTGCTTCCGCCTCTTGCCGGTACCCGGATGGGGTTCGTGGCCATGAGGAGCTTCACCCACCTTGACGAGAAGCAGGCAGGGGCCCACGAAACTGCCACCCGATATCACTATTACCTGATCCAGGAGGAGGGTCAGGAGCGGACCTATTTGGCGGTTCCAGAGGCTGGGGCGACCTGGTTCACCGGGCTGTCAATTGGGGATAGGGTGATATTCGAGCTGGTGGCGGCCGACGTGCAAAGGGACTGCCGGCCGAGTCGCCGGGCATTGCTGTTGGGCCCGAACCAGGAGGCGGTATGCGGCTCCGCAGCCGCCCGGGAGCCGGAAGACTCGCGAACAGGCGGCTCTGCCTTGGACCAGGAGCCGGAGGAAGGGTCCTTCAACATCTTCATCATGGTGCCTCACCACCTCATGAAGCCCGAAAACGGAAAGTTGGAGGGTAGAGTTCACCGAAACATGTGGTCGGTGAGGGTGTGGCCTGGAATGACTCTGGGTGTCTTCCGGAAGCTCTGTCGGCAACACGCGGGGCTGTCCAAGTTGCTCCCCGAAGTGCGGCTAAAAGCGGGCAATCGGTACCTGGAAGGATCCAATCACTGCTGCTTAGTGACGACCTTCGAGTTGTGTCCCGAGCAGACAGTGGTCGCGGTGTGCCCGCCGGTAGGGGGCATGCTGGCAAGTCACAGCGCGATGGGCGTAACGGAGGAGGCGATGGACACTGCCACGATGAAGGACGAGGAGGCCGCTCCGCTGATACGGGAACTACTCCGGTACATGGCGGCCCCGGCGGCGCTCCCGGTGACAATGTCGGGCGGTAGCCGAGAGCGATCGGAATCCTTTCGGCTATCCTGCGCGGCCGACCACGAGATCATGGAATGGTCGCGCTCGAACCGATGGACCATAACGGAATGGCTGCGCTACGCGCCGGAGGCAACCGAGCTTGAAATATCCCTGCGCTACTGGTTGTGGCCGGAGGAAGGCGTTGACGAGCGGGAGTGGTCTACCGAGAACCGGCCGCCCGGTCGGTTCGTACCAACGGATATCATGCGACGGTACTACCTCCTCCCCGAAAGGGCCAACCAGTTCCGTAGGCTATTCCGATCCCTCCTTCAGCCCGGGTTCTCCGCGGTCAGCGACCACATGCCTGACCGGGAGAAAGGAAAGTTGGTAGCACTGGCGGAGTACGGGGGGTCTTGGCTGACTCGTGCTGTCATGGGCGAACGAGTCGGTGACGACTGGCTGGGCATGAGCGAGCTGTACCGGAACCGGGTGCCACTGATTATGAGGCACGAGGTTCATGAAATCATAAACGTGGACGCGAGGGCCTTACGACCAGCGGATCTGCAGGACTGGGAAGAGAAGGTGGGAGGTCTAATTCCTCTCTGCCGAGAAGGTGGGGATGAGAGCGTACAAGGACTGCGAGTGCGGCTTTGCGACTCGGGGGTCGTGGGATTGCCCCCGGACGTCAACAGCGGAGGAACGCGAATACGGAAGGCTGGGGCCGGCACCATCATAGTTCCTGCCACGTGGCCGGACAAGCCATCCGTGCCGCTGACGGGAGTCGAAACGAGGGTCGGGGAGAGGGCTGCGCAGGGCGCCGGGCAACCCTCGGCCGACATCATGGTGGAGGTCATGGGACATGATTTCACACTTCCTGGTCTTGAACCGAGCTTGGGAACCTTGAAAAGGGCTGCACTGGAGGGGCCAATGAATCTCGAGTTGTCCGTGAGCCAGAACGTGGGGCAGATCCGTTTAAGGGCGGTGAGCCGTGTGTTGCAACTAGAGGTGGCTTCAGAGGAACTGATCGCATGGATGGGGGTGGAACGGCAAATCCAGCTCGAGGTCCAGAGGGGACTCACCATGATGCTCGAGGCGCTGGACATCAGGGAGGAGTCCCAACTCCTTCTCTCGGGCCCCGAGATGATTAGGGACTCGAGAATCAGCAGCGCCTTGGAAAGGGGTCGAAGAGAGGTGCAGGTGAGCCACTCCCGGGTGGAGCTGCTCTACGCGCAGCTCATTGCGAGGAGGGGGTCCGCCCTGGAACAGCGCAACCAGGATGAGACGGGGCCGGTTGGTCCAGGCGGTCAGGGAGTCGTAGAAAGAGCTCAGTTATACTTCCGAGAGAGGTCAAGGGCGAATCGCCTACTGGTGCGCGCA
>NHEN01000079.1 GCA_002172625.1 Verrucomicrobiaceae bacterium TMED86
CTGGATAATGGAATCCCCACGATAACCCAACTTGGTCTTCCCTTGAAATCTCTCGTGAGGAATTCGCGGCACATGAATATCGTGTCCAGAGAAGAAGAGGAAAAAGGGCTTATCCTTATTCTCTTCCATGAAGAGATTCGATTGCTCGACCCACTTGTCGGCGAGGTCTTCATCACGGAATCGGGCGGCGTGCCCTCCGGTGTAAAACCCAATCCGGCTGATCCCATTATGAATCGTCTGATTGTGACCGTGGGACCAATCCATTTTTAAGGTATCGCGATGAGACACTCCGGTGGGATGCTCGCCCTCGGGCTTCTTTCTACCCACCCAAAGAGGATCTTTGGGATCAAGATTGAGCACGTGGTGATCTTTGACATACACCTGCGGAACACGGTCATTGGTCGTGGGAAGCAAGAAGCAGCTATCGAATCCAATCTCCAAAGGTCCCGGCTTCAATTCGCCATTCCAATCAGGTCCGCCATCTTTACCATTCTCTCCTTCCGCACCCAATCCAAGGTGCCATTTCCCAACCACCGCAGTTGCGTATCCACCACGCCGAAGAATCGAAGCAATCGTCTCGACTCCCGGCTTGATAATCGCCGGAGCATTCGGGGGAGCAATCCCGGTACGCTTCCCTCGAAAGGCGTAATTTCCCGTCAGCATCGAGTATCGGGTGGGAGTGCAGGTTGACGCCGAACAATAGCCACTAGTGAATTTCACTCCCTGAGAGGCCAGCTTATCGATATGAGGCGTTTTAAGTTCTGTCGCGCCGTAACACGACACGTCTCCATAGCCGAGATCATCAGCCATGATGACGACGATATTGGGTTTGCGTTTTTCTGCGAAGGCGCTGGTTTGCGCGAGCAATACCAAGGCGGTTAAGCTGATTAGGTTCTTTTTCATTTTTTGAGTGATTTGTATTTCTTCATCCAGGTCTGGGTCTCCATCAATTCGCCAGCTTCGAGGCGCTTCCAGAGTTCCGGTTCGTCCTTCTTGATTCCAGCACGCGCACGCTCAGCCGCAAGCCACTTTTCCGGCATACGTCTCCCGAGATCAGCCAAACCCAGGTCGTGATTCTCCATCTGCCACTGGGCTTCATGAGCGCGCATCGTTTTCAGCACAGGAGCATATTCGGGATTTTCAGCCAGATTATTCAATTCTTCGGGATCCTTCCCCAAATCATACAGCTCCTCGATCGGCTTTTGATCAGCAAAGAAGGTCAATTCCCGCGTATTCAGCTTCCCCTCCTGCTTCAATCTCCGCATGACGTGCAAGGCCGGACGGTTAATTTCCAAATACGCCTGGTCTGTCGCCCAGGGAACTTCAGGCATATGGTTCCGAATATACTTAAAATCCGCCGTCGTGATGCTCCGAGAGCATTCATCGATCTCATCCCAAATATCCCGGGCCGAGCGCACATACTGGCGATACTCCGGTTTCTCTATCCCAATGAGTGGCTTGGAAGTTATGTAGTCGGGGATTTTTGCGCCAGCCAAACTCAACACGGTCGCCGAGATATCCGTCGTACTGACCAAGTCTTCGACAACCGTTCCAGCTTTCACCAATCCCGGAGCCCAGATAATCATAGGAATATGAATGCCCGGTTGATGAAGGTATCCCTTACCCCGTAGATTGCAGCGACCGTTGTCAGCGATAAAAATCACCACGGTGTTTTGGTCGAGCTTCTGCTCCTTAAGGCTTTCCATCAACATTCCGACTTCGTTATCCATGTATTCTACCTGATCCAGATAGCAGGCCCAATCATAACGAATCTCAGGGGTATCTGCGAAGGACGGCGGAAGCTTAATCTCATCCAATGAAACCGGATGTTTCGATGCTTTCCTGACACCATTCCACCAATCGCCGCGATGAGTAACAACAAGTTGAATTTGGTTAAAGAATGGTTGGTCCGCCGCCGTGAAGCTTCCAATTTTATCAAAGAGCCCAAATTTCTTTTTCCCATCCCAATCCCCAAGTGCTTTGTGTTTGAAATTGCAGTCTGTCTTCGTCCCTTTCCGCATCACCTCATCATGACCGAGTAGGCAATTGTATCCGGCATCGCGGAGCCACGATGTGATGGGCTTGTAGGGGGCTTTCAAAGGAACGCCCCGGTTACTCCGGTGGTGGTGAGCATCAATAACAGTTTGATGAACACCCACCATCATCGATGAACGGTTAGGCGAGCAAATGGGGCTCGGGCAATAGGCTCTTTCGTAAAGCGCGCCCTCCCTTGCCATCTTGTTGAGATTTGGTGTTTTCACACCAGCCGTGCCATAGCACTCCAGATCCGTCCCCATATCCTCGGCCATCATCCAGATAATGTTGGGCTTTCTACTCTCGGCCATTAAGCGGGAGAGACAAAAGCCTACCAATAATACGACCCTGCCAAGCTCTCTAATCCCTTTGCTCTGTTTCACGATAATGTCTGACACTGCTTTTAAGAAAACCAGCGCAAGGGATCGACAAAAAAGCTCTCAGGTCAGGAATAACACGAAAAGACCACTCATCACACGGTCCCAGAACCGCTCTATATTTCCTATAGAAGAGATCCGCAAACATCCCACTCTCAGCATGATGAATCCTATCCTATCGTAGACTCTTCATCCATTCACAAAAAAGCCGACGGAGTCATTCCCCGTCGGCTTTATATTGAGTTCACTTCTCACTTCATCAAGGAGCCCATCAGGTCGTTCATACCCGCTACCACACTGGCGGGATTCTTGACCATTCCGGCTGCGAGCAGAGCATTGTCAGCCAATTGATGGGCGACCATCTCAGCCACTGCGGCATTGGAAGAACGCAGCTCGTTGAGCTTTTCGACCAATTCGTGACTTGGGTTAAACTCAAGACGCGCCTTCAGTTCGGGAGCATTTTGGCCCATCGATTCCATCATGGCACGCATTTGGCCACTTGGAGCATCCTTGGGCGTAAGAGCCACGACCGGGTGCGACACCAGACGCTTTCCGACCTCCACACTCTCAACCTTATCCTTAAGAGTCTCACCCAACCAATCGACGAGTTCTTTGCTTTCATCTTCGTTGAGCTTTGATTCCTCTTCCGGAAGATCGTCCATCTCAATCTCCGCCCGATCAGCACTGACGAGAGCCTTCCCTTTGTATTCACGAAGGGTCTCCATAATGTAATCATCAATTCCATCAGTGAAGAAAATGACTTCAATTCCGCGCTTCTGAAAAGCCTCGAGATAGGCTCCGCTCTCCATGGCCGCACGATCCAGACCAACAAGGTAGTAGATCGAATCCTGCTCTTCTTTGGCACGAGTGAGATACTCTTCGAGTGAAGTTTTCTCCCCAGCTTCCGTCATACTTGTTTCGAAGCGGAGTAACCCGGCGAGAGACTCATGGTGATCAAAAGAAGTCGCGATTCCTTCTTTGAGGAAACGTCCGAAGACTTCGAAGAATTCTTCGTGTTTCTTCGGGTCCTTTTTGGCCTCGGTGGTTAGATGCTTGATGAAGCGCTTCGTCAAAAGACGGTTCAGTTTCTGAATCAAGGCACTGTCCTGCATCGATTCACGGGAAATATTCAGCGGAAGATCTTCACTATCCACTACACCACGAAGGAAACGCAACCACTCGGGAAGAAGGCCCTGAGGCTCGGCATCGATAAGAACCTTGCGGCAATAGAGCGAGACTCCCGACTTCATCTGCCCGAAACCAAATCGCTCGGTATTTTCAGCCGGAGAGTAGAGCAATGCGTTGATATCAATCGGCGCGTCGGCACTAAAGTGAAGCGTGTGACGCGGCTCATCAACAGCGTGCGCGCAGTATTGGTAAAACTCCTTATACTCTTCGTCGCTGATTTCCTTTTTATTCTTCAACCAAATTGCTTCGACAGTATTGACGAGCTCTCCATTGAGATTAAGCGGAAATGAAACGAAACGTGAGTAGCGTTCGATGATACCCTTGATCGTCGCCTCCTTGGCAAAATCCGCGCAATCTTCTTTGAGATGCACTACAATCCGACATCCACGCTTTTCGCCTTCGGCATCAGATACGGTGTAACCACTCTGCCCATCACTCTCCCACTTCAAATGTTCCGTTTCCTCATCCCAGGAATGAGTGAAGACCTCCACCTTGTCGGCAGCCATAAAAGCCGAATAGAATCCCACTCCGAACTGACCGATCACCGAAGCGTTGGCATCGCCTTTTTCTTTAAGTGCTTCCAAAAACTCCTTTGAGCCGGAACGGGCAATGGTGCCGAGATTATCTGAAAGCTCCTGACGATTCATTCCGATCCCGTGATCAGAGAAGGTGATCGTCTTAGCTTCCTCGTCGGTGGTAATGTTGATTTCCAGCGGAAGATCAGCCTCGAACACGCTGTTCTCGGTCAACTGTTTTAATCTCAGTTTCTCGAGAGAATCCGAAGCATTCGAAATCAACTCACGGACAAAGATTTCCTTATCGGTATACAAGGAATGGATAACAATATCGAGAAGCTGCCGAACTTCGGCCTGGAATGATTGGGTTTGCGGTTCGCTCATAATTAATAAATCAGTGCGCGCGCAAAATAGCGAAGACTCACCCGCTGTCAACTCATGGCCGCGCAGCGCTCTAGGCCTGCAATTTCAGGACTTTGTTAAGGTCCTCTATCCACTCCCGGGCGTGATCGTTATCAGCATCTAGGGAAACGACCTTTTCGTAACAGACCTTGGCTTCTTGATATCGTTTCTGGGCCACAAGATAGCCTGCCAGATTCCCGTAGGCTTCATCGAGTACTTCTCCACCGATCGCGATGGCTTCCCGGATAAGATACTCGGCCCGCGCCACTTCACCTTGCTGGAAAGCTGCCTGTGCAGCAAAAACGAGATACTCGCCCTCATTACTATCGATCTTATTGGCTTCGCGATAATCTTTCTCCGCCTCGGCGTAATTTCCGCGATGAGACTGCAAATCCCCCCGTTGGGAAAGGAATGCCGCACTCAAGTCTTCGGGAATCTCTTCCTCGATTCGCGCCAGAGTCGCCTCGGCATGATTGAGATCTCCGAGATCAACCAGATTTGCAACATATATCAGGGTCGCGGCATAATTCTCATCAGCCTCATCCTTCACCAAGATCTTCTCGTAAAGGTGACGTGCCGTAGCGAGCTGATCCAGCTCCTCGGCATCCTCAAGAAGCTCCAATAAATCATTGATGGAAGACATAATGAAATTCTACTCCCACTCGATGCTCGCTGGCGGCTTGGTCGAAATATCGTAAAGGACGCGATTAATTCCGCTGACCTCATTCAAAATATCCTGACTGGCCTCGCGAAGGAGTTGCGCAGGCAGATCAACCCACTCCGCGGTCATTGCGTCTTCACTGATCACCGCACGCAGATTAGTGGCCCATTCATAGCTTCGCTCATCGCCTTTCACACCAACTGTTTTGACGGGGATCAGGCCGGCATAGGCCTGCCAAACCTTATCATACCAGCCATGCTCCTTGAGTTTTCCGATGAAAATGGCGTCACAATCGCGAATAATATTGAGACGATGACGATCAACCGCCCCCGGACAACGCACCGCAAGTCCCGGTCCCGGGAAAGGATGACGATTGAGAATTTCTTTTTCAATTCCCAGGGAGGCACCCAATTCTCGAACCTCGTCTTTGAAGAGTTCCGCTAATGGTTCCAGCACTTTCCCCTGCTCCTGCAATTCGAGAATCTTGGGAACCCGGTTGTGGTGAGTCTTGATCACGGAAGCCTTCGACTTGGCATTGGAGGCACTTTCGATGACATCGGGATATAATGTTCCCTGCGCCAACATCTCGGCATCGCCAACCGCATCCCAAAATACGTCGATAAACATGTTTCCGATGATCTTGCGCTTTTCCTCCGGATCGTCCTTGCCAGCAAGGGCATCAAGAAAACGATCAGTGGCATCAACCGTTTCGATATCCACTTTCATTCGCTTAAAATTCGCCTGAACTTCGGCTGACTCATTTTTTCGAAGGAGACCATTGTCGACAAAGATGGCGCGTGTATTGACTCCGGCCTCTTTGAGCAGAACGGCCAACACAGTGCTATCGACACCCCCGCTCACTCCGCAAACCACCTGGCGCTCGCCCACGACTTCACGAATCCCTTCGATCATCTCGCGCTTGAAATCTTCGATGTGGAATGGCTGCAGCTTTTCCGCCTGATTAAGGAAGTTGTTGAGTATCTTGTTGCCCTCGTGGCTGTGGGTCACCTCGGGGTGAAACTGAATTCCGAAAAAGCCACCCGGCCACTTCAAACTAACCGGCGTGCCGGGTTGATTGGATGCAATCACTTCCACATCGTCGTGAAGATCCTGCACGGTATCAGAGTGACTCATCCAGACCTGCGATTCGGCAGACACGTCGGCATACAAATCCTCGTGCGTGGTGGGAGCTAGCATTGCAGGACCATACTCACGCTTGTTGCTCGCCTTCACCGAACCACCAAACTTGATGTTGAGCAGCTGCATTCCGTAGCACACTCCAAGAACAGGAACGCCATAGGATTTCAGTTTCTCAAAATCAATATCCGGAGCATCCGGTTCACTGGTGCTTTTTGGTCCACCCGAGAGAATAATCGCTCCGGGCGTTCCAATTTCAGAAATATCTTCCGGCGAATAAAGTTTGGCAAAGTATCCGAGTTCACGCACCCGTCGCACAATGAGCTGGGTGTATTGCGAACCGAAATCGAGAACCGCGACGTGTTGATTTTCTTCCATGATTAGCTGGCAGGCTGGTAGTTGGTAGGCTCCTCGGTAATGGTGACGTCATGCGCGTGACTCTCACGAAGTCCGCCTGCCGTGATTCTAACGAACTCTGCCTTCTTCCGAAGTTCGGTCAGATTGCGGGCTCCGACGTAGCCCATTCCCGAACGAAGACCGCCCATTAGTTGAAACACGACGTCCGCCAATGGACCTTTGTAAGGAACGCGTCCCTCAACACCTTCCGCGACAAGTTTGCCACTGGAATTCTGGCCGTAACGATCTCCCGCTCCTTTGCGCATTGCCCCGATCGAGCCCATGCCACGATAGGTCTTAAAGCGACGCCCTTGCGAATGCACTGTCTGTCCGGGACTTTCGCGGGTTCCTGCGAGAAGCGACCCCAGCATTACCAGATCAGCTCCGGCAGCGAGAGCTTTCGTAATATCACCTGAGTATCGAATTCCACCATCCGCGATTACTTTGACCCCTAACTCGTGGGCGGTATCTGCAACATTTTGCACTGCGGTAAATTGAGGCATCCCCACTCCTGAGATCACACGGGTCGTGCAAATCGAACCGGGTCCAACACCGACCTTCAAACAATTCGCTCCCGCGCTGATAAGATCCTTCGCTCCCTGCGAGGTGACAACATTACCAGCGACGACGGGAATGTTTCCCAACCCGCGGAGAGCACCAATGACTTCCATCACCCGCGAGGTGTGTCCGGTAGCGGCATCGATGAAGAGCGCATCAGCTCCGGCGTCGATGAGAGCTTTTGCCCGTTCTAAAAATTCTGGTCCCGGTCCTACGGCGGCACCGCAACGGAGCTGCCCATTGGGATCCTTGGCGGCATTGGTGAAAGTGATTCGCTTTTCGATATCAGCGCCGGTAATCAACCCGCCGAGCGTGCCGTCGGCATTAATAAGCGGAAGTTTCTCAATGCGATTTTCGTAGAGAATGACACGAGCCTTGTGCTGGTCCATCCCAACCGGAGCGGTCACCAACTTCTCAATGGAAGTCATGACATCTTCCACCAAAGCTGTCTCGCTCGGAACATGACGAAGATCGCGACCGGTCACCATTCCTTCCAGCTTGTCATTTTCATCAACAACCGGAAATCCGGAGAAACCCTCGCGCTCCATAATTTCTCGAACTTGCGCCACCGTAAACTTGCGAGAAACCGTAAGCGGTTGTTGAATCACGGCATTTTCAGATCGTTTCACTTTCGCAACCATCGAGGCCTGCTCATCGATGGGGCAGGCCCGGTGAATCACCGCAATACCGCCCTCACGAGCCAAGGCCATCGCGAGTTCGGTTTCGGAGACTGTATCCATCGCCGCGGAGACCACGGGGATATTGAGAGGAATTCCGTCGCAAAGCTCGGTTCGAACATCGGATTCCGAAGGGAGCAATTCGCTCAAACCGGGCGTCAATAAAACGTCGTCAAAAGAAAGGGCCAAAGAAGGTTCCGCCATGAACGATAGAAGGGAAATGGAGATCTGAAAGCAAGCGCGATTCCTTCAGATTTGTGAAATTCTGCAATTCTCATTGTGAATAAGTCCAAGAAATGCCCGATCATCGAAAAATCGCGTCTTTTTTGTAACCTTCCCGTCCCGAGACTCTTAACAGGCTTGAACACCCTGCCTAAGACCGTCACTCTCTTCTTACCGTCCCTACTCATAGTTTTTAGATGAACGCCCATTCTCTCTTCCTTCGTCGCTCTCTCTCTTCATTCATTCTCCTGTTTGCCCTGCTCTCTTCGGCAGGGGCTCAGACGCAACCACCCTCCTTCTCCCTCAGTATATCGTCCGAGACCGTTGGCATCGGAAGTTGCGCCGAGCTCACTTTTGAAATCCAGAACAACAGCGAAATCACAGCTAATAATCTCGATTTCACACTCAACTTACCCGACGGAGTGGCTCTGACTGATCCCGCCATTGCCACCAGCAATTGCGGCGGAACATTCAGCGCGGCCGATGGAGGAAATACAATTTCCCTCGCCGGAGGAACCGTAGCCCCCAATGCCACTTGTTCCGCCCGAGTCGGAATCACTCTCACAGCGGCGGGCCCCTTTGACCTGACGACCGGTGATTTGACCTCAAGTGCCGGAAACAGCGGAAATGCCACGATTCAAGTCGGAGCGCCCGTCAACGGACCTTCCCTTGGGTTTTCGAAATTCTTCACCACTAGCCCAATTCAGCTCGGTGGACAAACGACGCTCATCTATACTATTCAAAATCAATCTCAAGTCGATGCCTTCGGGATTTCTTTTACCGATGATCTCTCTCCTGGAATCGTGGTGGCAAACCAAGCTAACATTGTCAACAGCTGCTCCACGGCGACACTGACAGCGATCGCAGGCTCCCAACAAATCACCTTCAATGGCGGAACTCTCGCTGCGGGCCAAAGCTGCACCCTCTCCCTCGATGTCGTCGGCGTAACCGCGGGGTCAAATTTCAGCATGTCGAGTGACATCACTTCAAGCTTCCAAAACTCTCAACCCGTATCTTCCGGGCGCGCTTGTGCCATTCTCGAAGTGATCCCTCCCGAGGACCTCGCCAACATTTCTTTTTCCAAAAATTTCCTCGAAGACTCGGTTGGACCCGGTGGAACCGCCACGCTGGAGTTTTCCATCACCAATAACAGCCAGAGTGAGACCTTCTCGCAGATCAACTTCACCGACGATCTCGACGCCATGCTGCCCGGAGCGGTCGCAGTCAACCTTCCCTATGATGGAGGATATTTCGTCAATGCGAGCTTCGACGACAGCACCCCCATCATCCTGAGCAACACTTGGGATTACCTTGACGAACTCCAAAACGAAAACGGCAGAAATGATGACTACCCTGTCGATGGTTCGGGAAACGTTTGGAATGACGCCACCTTTGACACGTCAACGTCCACCATCGGTCCTTGGGAAACCGGAAACGCACCCTTTAAGGCAGGTGAAATCGACGCCTTCCCTCCCGGAAGCCCCGCTATTCTTGATGGCATTGATGCCGCTCCAAATGGAGAGAACCTCGTGACCACTTACCTCTTCCGTCAGGACTTTAATCTCGACGCCACTCAAGCTGACATTTCCAACTGGCTAATCGAGCACGTCTTCGACGACGGCGGCATCGTCTACATTAACGGCAAGGAAGTCTACCGATCACCTCAAATGCCTGCCGGACAAGTTACAACAACCACCCTCTCAGGTCTCGGCAACGAATCCAGTCAGGTCATTTCTCCGGTCAACCTCGCCGGATTCCTTGTCGCCGGATCAAACACGATTGCCGTCGAAGTGCATCAAACCACTCTCGATAGCAGTGACGTTGGATTTTCACTGAACCTCATCCCCGCCTCGGACTCTCCAACTGGAGGATTCAGCTACGCAGACGACACCTTCGAGGGAACCAACGACGCCGGGGCCGCAGACGGAGCCCTTGATCCCGTCGGCGGGTTTACCGGCGGCGGCATCAGCGCGACCATGGGAGGCAAAAACTTCTTCACAGGCTTCTTCAACCCCCCAAGCTCCGGCGGGTGGTCACGCACTTTCACCGTTGATGAAGCCGGCGTAATTCCGGTAAGTCTCCGATACCGGCTTATATTTGACGGAACATACGAAGATGATGAATCCGGGCAGGCCCTTTTTGAATTAAATGGTATTCGCTATGGCAATGGCCCCAACAACTCACTTGCGCAATTTTTCGGTGGCGTCGGAGTCGATCAGGATTCGGGCTGGCAGACCTTCACGACCAATATTTCCCTTGGTGCGGGCGAACACACAATCTTGCTCGGTGGATACAACAACAAATCAAACTCGGGCTCCGAGGTGATGCAGGTCTTCTTTGATGATGTTCAAATCGGAACTCCACGAACTCCTACTCGAATTTGCGGACCTAATTCAGCCCTCGCTGGTAGCAACGTTTTGTCATTAAGCGGAGGCCAACTCACGCCCGGACAAACATGCTCATTTCAAGTAGGAGTAAAAATCCCGGTAGCCACTCCCTTTGGTGAATACTTCAACACAACCAGCCTCATCTCAACAGAAGTCATCGGATCGACTTTGGTAGGATTTCCCGCGACCGACACCTTGCTGATCGCTCCGGTCATTCCGGCTTTCTCAATGAACTTTGGCCCCGACGCGATCAATGCCGGCGAAAATTCCACCCTAACTTTCACGATCGACAACAGCGAATCTCAGCTACCTGCGGAAAATATCACTCTGAATCACCAACTCCCGGCCGGATTGATTCTCTCTACCCCAACCGGCTCTTCCACAACTTGTCAGGGAGGAACGCTCACCGCAGTCAGCGGAACAGACACCATCTCCTACACCGGAGGAACGGCCCCCCCAGGACAGATCTGTGAAGTTACCGTCAATGTCACCAGTATCGAAGGTGGCGAGTTTTCTAACACCAGCGAGGAACTCACCAGCTCTCTCGGTAATAGCGGAACGGCAAGCGATACCATTGATATCCAACCTCTCGTTGCGATTGCACTCAGTATCGACAGTTCCACCGAGATAGTCATTGCCGGTTCCGGTCCCGAAAACCTCACCTACGTCATCACCGCATTCAATGGCGGACCATCGACCGCGACAGACCTCGTCATTGATCAGAGCGAAACACTTCCCTCCGGAGCTTCAATGGTCAGCGCAATCACCAGCCTTGGCTCATTCGATCAATCCGATTGGTCAATCCCAACTCTTCTCTCAGGCGAGTCGGCAACCCTTACCATCACCTACAGCGTGGAACGGAACACCGTGTCTGGAAACAATGCAATTACAGGAACGGTCATCCTCACCTCAGTTGATCAACTTGATTCCAATAACTCCGACAATACCGCAACCGAGTTTACATCCGTTAGCAACGTCTTTGATATTGCCTTGGATACAAGCGGGTCAATCCAGCCCGTCCTAGCCTCCACCGGACCGGGAAATTTGGTCTACACGATCACCGCTAGCAATTCAGGACCCTCCGATGCCACCAACCTTGGCATTAGAGAAACCCTGAACCTTCCCGTCGGGGTCAGTGTGGATTCCGTCATCCCCAGCGTCGGGTCATTCACTCCCGCCAACGACCCCAACGGTCTTTGGAGCCTCGACCTCCCATTCGGAGAAACTGCCACTCTCACCGTGAATCTCACCGTCGGGGCTGATGCTCCGGACGGCGGCTCCATCAGCAGCACTGCAACTCTTGAATCAGCCTTGGGTAGTGACAGCAACAATTCAAACGATTCTGCGACAGAAACAACGACTATCGTTGCCGGTTCCGATTTAGTCGTCACCCAAAGTGGCCCGGAAGCCCCGGTCGTGGCTGGCTCGGGAACAGGCAACCTCATCTACACCGTGGAGGTCTTGAACCAAGGTCCACTCGCAGCCACTGGAATCGAGCTCACCGAGAGCCTTAATTTTGGGGACGGAATTACGATTGACTCAGTCACACCTACCGCTGGTTCCTTTCTAGATAATGTTTGGACCCTCGGCGACCTCGCAGTCGGAGCCTCGGAGACCCTTCAGGTCATTCTCACCGTTGGCCCCTCCGCTGCAACAACTTCTCCAGGAGTCACCAGCACCGCTTCTGTGAGCGCTGCCGATCAACGGGAAATCAACCCCGGCGATGAATCGGCGACCACCACCGCAAATATCATCCGGGAGGTCGATCTCGCCATCTCGGCGACGAACTCCCGCGACCCCGTTCTGGCCGGGTTCAATCTTCCTCAAAACCTCTTCCACACCATCACCGTCGTGAACAATGGC
The DNA here is from genome assembly GCA_002172625.1 of Verrucomicrobiaceae bacterium TMED86. Lineage (GTDB taxonomy): Bacteria > Verrucomicrobiota > Verrucomicrobiia > Verrucomicrobiales > Akkermansiaceae > SW10. The sequence continues at coordinate 12,418 of NHEN01000079.1, forward strand.
CCAAGTGAAACCTCGGCCGTGGCGATCAATATAGGTGAGACCTTACCTGCCGGGGCCACTGTCGACTCCATCAGTCCGGGACCCGGCACTTCTTTCGCAGACTCGCTCTGGACAGTTGGTGATCTCGGCGTCGGAGCTTCATCCACGATCATCTACTACTTCAATGTCTCGGAGACCGTCGCAGGCGGTGTCGATCTCATTGAAAATGAAGCCACCGTTTCGGGAGCGAACGAAACCCTCCTTAACGCTGCCGATGACACAGCTACCATCTCGACTGATGTCGTCAGTCCATTCAGCACGAGACTTCCTCAAGGTGCCGTCGCACTGGATTTCCAAACAGGCCTCTTCAAGCAAGTCATCACCATTACCAACGACAATCCCGGCACTCTTCCCTCTTTCCGCATTCTCGTCAGCGAACTGCCGGATGGCGTCACGGTGCATAATGCCCAAGGTGCTACCATCGATGGCACTTCCTACCTGCTCTACAAACAGGCTCTTGCCAGTGGTGAGAGCATCGATTTGGTCGTGGAATATTATCAGGCCGATGCCTCGGGAGGAATCGAACCTAATTTTAAGATCGAATTGCTCGACCCCGAAGAAGAACAAGTTGCCGGAGAAGGCGTCAATGTTGACCCTCCAAAAATCCTTCCAAATGGAGACCTTCTGATCGAGTTCGATTCCCAGATCGACCAGGTTTTCACCATCCAATATAGTAATGACGGTGAGACTTGGAGCAATGTCGCGCCCGATGTTGTGGCTGGAGGGACCCGATTACAATGGATCGACAATGGTCCGCCCAAGACATCGAGCCATCCCCGAGAGGAGAAGCGCCGCCTCTACCGCGTGATTCAAAAAGATGCCGATCAATAATTCCATCTCCCAAATTCTCATGAACTTCAGATTCAGATCCACCTATTTCGCCCTCAGCATTCTCCCTGCCACCGCTGGCGAGGACGCTCTCAACTCTGCCAAAGGAGGACTCCCCCTCCCTCCTGCGACAGACTATTCCTCGAAAGGCGTCATCGACCTCCCCAAATTGACTTCCCAACCAAAATCTCCGTGGAATTTTGGCTTCGGAATCTCGGGGCGGCAAATCGGAAAAATCAACTTCAATACCGCCCCGACCAGGCTCTCTGTTCCGAATGCCTTTGGAGCGAGTTCATTTACAATCCCTTCTAGAATCGGGCCGGAGACAGGTCTCTTCAACCGGGACTACGACAACGGCTTTGTGAACCCCGAACCCCGAACTGCGGCAACCGGCAGAACGACCGACTATGGATACGCCACTCCTGACCAGATTCAGATCAATCGATTGGAGTTTTATGCCGACGGAGGGGAACGCCGCGTTGTTACGACATCGAACTCTCTCTCGCCAAGTGATTGGAGCACCGAAGATGATTGGGAGATCTCGCCATCCCTGACTCTGAGCCATCTCGCCGATCTGAGAAATGGTTGGAGCGTCGGCCCCTCCCTCCATCTGAGCTTCACCAACTTCGACGGACAACAAGGAGGATTAAACTCCCTTACTGCAACCGAGAGTCGAAGCATCTTCGATGTCAGAACCATCGATCAATTCGATTCCACTGGACTGGTCCTTCCCGATGCCCCCTACATCGGGTCTCCCGGCGCCGTGGCACCACTCCTGCCTGCCGAACCAATTGCCGGCGCAAGGTCCTACGAAGACTCGCTCAGAACGGCTCCCGACAATGCCGTATTCTCTGACTCCATTCATGAAAACCTCGACGTCAATCTATTCGGTGTCTCGATCGGGGCGGAGGCCATTTATCAATCGGAGAGCAATTTAATCACCGGCATCGGAGCGGGATTTGTTCTGAACCTCGTGGACTGGGATGCCAATCGCAGTGACCGGCTCATTCAGGTCACTAACGGCGGACCTCCGGTTGAAGTTGGATCATCCAACTTCGAAAGCTCCGGAACTGACGTCCTCTATGGATTTTATCTTCAGGGCACCATCGGATACCAAATCAACGAATCATGGTCGGTTCAAGGAAATGTCCGCTACGACTGGAGCGAATCCTTGAGGGACTCAGTCGGCGAGAGTGACTTCGACGTCGACCTCTCCGGATTCAGTCTCGGCCTGGGCGCAACCTACTCCTTCTAAGTTAAAACCGCTCAAGAATCGGAGCCAACCTCCGCGCGGTTTTCTCGGGCCAATGGTCTTTGGGAGTAAATAAAGCTGCATCCAGCGATGAATGCTCCGGCCAATTTGCTTCGGAGGGAATCATGGAGATCGCCCGCTTGATGATCCGACCGCTCATTTCCGCGTTCGCCGCCAGATGCTCCGCCACAGAGCTCGCATCAACCGCTTCATCTTCCTCTCTCCAACAATCGTAGTCGGTCACCATTCCCAACGAGGCAATGGCCATCTCCGCCTCCCGTGCGAGCTTGGCTTCAGGTAGATTGGTCATCCCTATAATATCATAGCCAAAATGACGATAATAGTGAGACTCTGCCCGTGTTGAAAAAGCCGGACCATCCATGCAGACATAGGTCCCGCCATTTTGAATTTGCGCCCCCTCTTCCTCTCCTGCACGTTGAAGAATCTCGCGCAAGCCACTACTGGTAGGATCGGCAAAACTGACATGAGCCACGATCCCTTCTCCAAAAAAGGTATTATTCGCCCGCTGGCTGGTGCGGTCAAAATACTGGTCCGGAATGACAATCGAACGAGGAGGATATTCTTCCTTCAAACTCCCCACCGCAGTCGCGCAAATCGCCCAGCGCACTCCCAGCGAACGCAAGGCCCAAAAATTAGCGCGGTGATTCACCTCAGTCGGCAGAATGGAATGTCCTTTGCCATGCCGTGATAAAAACCAAACCTGTCGCCCCTGGTATTGCCCCCCGATCAAGGAATCAGAGGGATCACCAAAAGGCGTCGTTACATTTCGCTCCTCGACATTCTCAAGACCTTCAAATCCTGAAACGCCACTTCCGCCGATGATGCCAATTGCCGGATTCATACTGCTTTGTTTTTATGAGCGATTCGATCGATGATAACGATCAAGGCGATTCCAATCGCAACGGCACCGATCTCCAACCAGGTTTCACCCCGCACAAAGTCCGGAAGAGACCAATCCTTGAATCCGATAATCTTTTCCTTCTCCTCTCCGTGCCGATCAATGATCAAGGTGGTCATCGTGGTCTTCCAGGGCCAAATAATGACTAACGATCCCGTCACAAATCCCGTGATCGCACTGACAGCGTTGTCATGATGGGTCCGAAAGAGCCAACTGAGAAATCTCGAAAGCACGAGAAGCCCCACCACCGCGCCAATTCCAACCGGAATCAAAACCGGCAGCGCCGTCTTCAAATCACCACCAAAAAGCGCGCTGAGAGAATCGAGCATGATGAGCTCATAATTCCCCATTAGAAGCAGAACGAAGGAACCACTCAAACCCGGAATGATCATGCTGCAAATCGCAACCACACCGCAGATCCCAAGGTAGATTGGATTGTTACTTTCCGAGGCTGGGGTGAGAAAAGCAATCGACACCGCAATTCCGAGCCCTACCAAAAAAACAACGAATACCGAAGGATCCCATTTTCGGATCATTTTTCCAACCGAAGGAATGGACGCCAAAATCAGACCGAAAAACAAAGAGAACACCAGGACCGGATGATGCTCAAACCCCCACTTCAGGAGTTTTGCCAGCGTCGCAAATGCGAGGATCACGCCAATCCCCATCGAAAGAAGAAATCGCCCGTCGACTTTAGTCCAAAGCTCTTTGATTTGAAACTTTGACCCCAGCTTAACAGCCTCAACGTCGAAGGATTTCAGAGCCTCAATGAGACGCTCATAGATCCCCGTGATAAAAGCGATCGTACCACCGGAAACCCCGGGAACAACATTGGCTGCTCCCATGGCAAAGCCCTTCAGGGCGGTGGCCAGATCCTCTTTTCGCATTTCTAAATAGTGTCAATGATGGTATTAAAGGCCGTGCTCGGTCGCATTACCGCAGTCAACTTTTCGTGATTCGGCGCGTAATATCCCTCGAGTTCCACAGCATTCCCTTGCCCGCTATTCAGCTCCTCGATAATCAAGGTTTCAAACTCGGCGAGCTTAATCGCAATAGGTCCAAACTCAGCCTTGAGTTCAACATCGTCATCTTGTGCTGCAAGCTCCTTGGCCCAGAAGAGCGCCAAGTAGTAATGACTTCCCCGGTTATCGAGCTGGCCCGACTTCCGCTGGGGCGACTTGTTATTGAGGAGAACTTCCGTGGTGGCATCATCGAGGGTCTTCCCGAGCACCTTGGCCTTATCCGTTCCCACGTGATCCAAAGAAACGGCGAGAGCGAGAAACTCTCCCAGAGAATCCCAACGAAGATGATTTTCAGCAACAAGCTGTTGCACGTGTTTCGGAGCAGATCCTCCGGCACCGGTCTCGAAAAGACCGCCGCCATTCATCAGCGGAACAATGGAGAGCATTTTGGCGCTCGTTCCCACCTCAAGGATTGGGAACAGGTCGGTGAGATAATCGCGGAGCACATTACCAGTGACTGAGATTGTTTCCTCTCCGTCCTTAAGACGTTGCAGGCTGACTTTAGCGGCTTCGACAGGATTCAGAATTCGGAGGTCCAATCCTTCAGTGTCATGATCACCAAGATACTCGCCCACTTTCGCGATGAGCTCAGCGTCGTGCGCACGTTCTTCATTAAGCCAGAAAATAGCCGGAGACCCGGTCGCGCGCGCACGGTTCACAGCGAGCTTAACCCAGTCCTGAATCGGAGCATCCTTGGTTTGGCAGGCACGCCAAATATCGCTCTCTTCAACCGAATGCTCGATGAGTGTCTCTCCGACTGCGTTAATCACACGAACAGTCCCGGCGGAGGCAATTTCGAAAGTCTTATCATGTGAGCCGTATTCCTCGGCTTTCTGCGCCATGAGGCCAACGTTAGGAACAGTGCCCATGGTAGTTGGATCGAATGCGCCGTGTTCCTTACAAAAATCAATCGTCGCCTGATAAACGCCGGCATAAGAACTATCGGGGATCACCGCGATGGTGTCTTGCTCCGCCCCATCCTTGTCCCACATCTGACCGGAATTCCGAATCATCGCGGGAATCGAGGCATCGATAATAATGTCACTCGGCACGTGCAGGTTGGTAATTCCTTTATCGGAATCCACCATCGCCAGATCAGGGCCAGTTTCGTAAGCCGCCACAATATCTGCTTCGATGGCAGCTTTCTGATCGGCAGGAAGTGAATCGATCTTGTCGACGAGATCACCAAAACCATTCTTGAAATCAACATTGAGACCGGCGAGGACTTCACTGTGTTTTTCGAGGAAGTCTGCGAAATACACCTCGACCGCGTGACCGAAGATAATCGGGTCGGAAATCTTCATCATGGTCGCCTTCATGTGGAGTGAGAGCAGAACCCCCTCGTTCTTGGCTGTGGCAACCTGCTCACTAAGAAATGACACGAGAGCGGACTTGCTCATTGCAGTGGCGTCAAAAATTTCACCGACAAGAAGATCAATGCCCTCCTTGAGGACGGTGACCGTTCCGTCAGTGGCGATGTGTTCAATTCTTACTGAAGTGGCCTCGTCGATGGTCACGGACTTTTCATTCGAAAAGAAATCTCCTCCCGACATGGTTGCGACGCGGGTTTTGGAATCGGAAGTCCACGCTCCCATCGAGTGAGGGTTGGCCTTGGCATATTCCTTTACGGCCTTGGGGGCCCGGCGATCAGAGTTTCCTTCACGAAGAACGGGATTCACCGCACTTCCCTTCACCCGATCATAACGAGCCTTGTTGTCCCACTCCTCATCATTGCACGGACTTTCAGGGTAGTCAGGGAGCGCATAGCCCTGGGCCTGAAGTTCGGAAATCGCCGCCACCAGCTGTGGGACCGAAGCACTAATATTGGGCAACTTGATGATATTCGCCTCGGGGGTCTTGGCCAGCGCACCTAACTCGGCGAGCGCATCGGAAACGACCTGGTCAGCGGGTAGCTTGTCTGCGAAAACCGCTAAAATCCGTCCAGCAAGCGAGATATCACGGGTCTCAACCTCAATCCCCGAAGATTTGGTAAAGGCCTTGATGATCGGCAAAAGTGATTCGGTGGCCAAAAATGGCGCTTCGTCGGTCTTGGTGTAGATGATCGTGGGCTTTTCAGACATAGCGGCGAGGAGCGTTTACGCCAAAGCCCCCAAACCGTCAATGAATTGCAGAAAGTCCCTATTTCCTCCCACTCTCCTGTCGCAAACCCTCTCCATGGCCTAATTTGAAGGCTCCTGGGCGGGATAGACAGAAAGCCGCAACGACTTTCACCTGCCCATTACCAAACACCCTGAACGGTTTTCCTTGCGGCTCATTGGGCATCTCAGACAGGCGCCTTCTCTGGCAAGGAAAGGCGCACCTCCAATAACTCAACTTTTCCGATCCGCCTTCCGAAGAGGAGCGAGCAAATGGGCAGACTGATCAAAATGATCGATTCGATCCAAACAATAGGTCGAGAACCTCTCTTCATTCGTAAGATTCCCCATCCCAAGTAAAAAATGCTCGGAACCGGAACCCCACCCCGACTGAGCGACAATTCCAGATCTCAGGTTCGCCGACTATGACAAATAACAATTGGCGCTCTGGCGGAATCAGAGTAAATCAGCCCCATGAGCGATGCTTCCCAGCCGGTAAAACCTAAACGCAAGCGGGTCAATGTCCGTCGACCTGATGTCATGACCTTGGTCCAAGCCGAGGTAGAGCGACATTACCACTCGCCCATCGTGGAAAAAGTGCGTGATCGGGGAGGTTCGATGCAAATCGGAAACACCACGGTGCGGCTCGCGGAGCAGTTTGGCTTCTGCTACGGCGTGGAACGCGCCATCGATCTGGCCTACGCCGCCCGGCGGGTTTTTCCGGATCAGCGTATTTTTCTCATTGGAGAAATCATTCACAACCCCGAGGTAAATCGTCAGTTGATCGAGATGGACATCGTCTCCCTTCCTTGGCAGGAAATCACCGATGACTACGACAAACTCACCGAAGATGATGTTGTCATCGTTCCCGCTTTCGGCGCCCCAACATCCTTCACCGAGAAGATTGAAGCACAAGGCTGCAATATCATCGATACGACCTGCGGCGACGTCATGAAAGTTTGGCGACGCGTTCGCACTTACGCCAAGTCTGGTGTCACCTCACTCATTCACGGGAAGCGGGATCACGAGGAAACTCTCGCCACCGCCTCCCGCGCCGTCGGCGACGATGGCAATGGCCACTACCTCGTCGTTCTCACTCTCAAAGAGACTGACTACGTCTGCGATTACATCCGTAACGGTGGTGATCGACAGGAATTCTTGAACAATTTCGCCAAGGCCCACTCCGAAGGCTTCGACCCCGACATTCATCTCAAGGAAATTGGCGTCGCCAACCAGACAACCATGCTGAAGAGCGAGACCGAGGAAATTCAAAATCGCGTTAAGAAAGCCATCACCCACCGCGATGGATTACCTGACAACTTTCAGGTTTTTGATACGATCTGTGGAGCAACCCAGGAGCGACAAGACGCCCTCTTCGACATGCTGACCAAGCCCATGGATCTCCTTCTTGTTGTCGGCGGATATAACTCTTCGAATACAACACACCTCGTCGAGATCGGGCAGGAAAACCTTCCCACCTATTTTATTCGCGAAGCATCTTGTTTGGAATCTCTCGAAACGGTCGTTCATTTCGACCTCAAAGAAAAAGAGGAGGTTGAATCAGACAATGTTCTCGCCGGATTTGACGACCAAGCCGCCACTATCGGCATCACCGCCGGAGCCTCATGCCCCGCCAACTTGATCGAAGAAACCATCGTACGGGTTCTCTCGCTTCGCGGCATCGACCGCGAAGCCATCGAGCAGGCCTAACCTTTGATCAACTCAATTCTTTTTCGAATCTGTTCTGCGGCGTCCTTGCGGTCCAGCTTGATAAGGGCATTGCGATACCCTTCCAGGACACCCACATGATTGGGCCTGAAATCGAGCCCCTCCCGGTAAGCTAACGCGGACTTTCCCGGTTCGCCCAGGGCCAGATGAAACGCACCGAGGCGGGCCTGCATGGGATAATCAATCGCGGCAGGCAGCAAATTGGTCGGACTCCCCTGGCGTTCAATCGCGCCTTTGATATAATTAATCGCCCCGAGCCTTGCCGCCCCTTCGTCCTGCATCGCCAACATTCCCCGCAACTCCGAAACCGCGACCCCCAGGGTATCTCTTGCCCTGACCCAGTCGGAATAAGAGCTCGTCTTCGCTACCGCCTCCTTCATGCCTTCCAAACTCTTAGCGTGTTGAATAAGTAGCCCGTACAAGCCTTCGGCAACTTTGAGATCTTTTGCCGCAAGCGCCTTTCGCACTCCGAAGTAGAAAGCCAGATTATCTCGATAAACTGCCGCGAAAGATTTGTCCTCGTGCCATTCCTCATCGGATAAGGTTTCCAATTGCTTTTGCGCGGCACTCCATTCCTTCTTGGAGGAACGTCCCATCGTCAGTCTTGCTCCCATCGTCCGGCCTTCCCACATCAAAAGACTCGCTCCCCGTGAAAAAATCCGCTCGGGATCAACTTTCAAGGAAGCCAATTCCTCAGTGACGGGAAGTGATTTCTCGTAGTGTCCCAGCACAGTATAGAGATTAGCCTGATAAATTTTCGCCCGAATCCATCCATCACAATCGTATCTCGAAACACCTTCGGCTTTCATGTAGTTCTCATAGAGATCGATCGCCTTTTGGCATGCCACCAGAGCCAAAGCCGCATTGCCGCACTTCGCTTCCACATGCGTGAGCACCAAATGAAATATCGGCGACTCCGGCTGCTTCTCGACCAACTTCCGGGCATAGGGCAACACATCAGCCCGCAGTTTTTCGCCTTTTAATGGCGACTCCGATTGACTCGTCACCCAAAAGGAAATCACGGAAAGATTGTCCGGATTTTCTTCCACCATCTTTTTTAGGCTCTCCGACGCCTTCTGTTGTCCAATGCGGGGCTCACCATTACCATCGAAGCCATCTCTCGTGAGAAAATTGCCCAACAGACGGGATTGAACATCGTTCGGAAATTGTCTTGCGATAGCTTGAAATGCTTCCCCCGACGAGCGCACACCGTCGGTAATCAATTGAGCCGCGGCATAGGCATACCCTTGTTCAAGCGGAACTCCTTTTTTAGCTTCAAGCAGAATGACCATCCGCTCGATCGCCGCCTTGCGTTGACGTCGAAATTCATGGTTCCGCCCCGCGAGACTCATCGTGATTCCCCAATAGGCCATCAGGCAATCAGGGTCGGCTTGGGCCGCCGCGCAGAAATGACGGTAGGCTTCAAAATCCCAGGGGGCATTGAGATGGGCCATTCCGAGTTGAACATGTTTGGAGGCCTTGGCTGATGTCGTCGAAACCGCAAAGGCCGTATCGGATAATCCCCCGACCAATTTTGGCGGAGCCAATTTCGCCACCACCGGATGCACCACCGATTTCACCTCAAAATCCTCCTGTGCACCTGCAAGACTGATGATTCCCAATAGGATGGCGCATACTCGCTTCAGCATCATGGCTTGGTTCTCGTAGAAAACCTCGTTGCTGGCAATGCCTTTCCCTCGACAGCGGCAGTCCTTTGGGGCAAATCTTCGCCATGACGATTGGATTAATTGGATGCGGCAAGATGGGAACAGCACTCACCCTCGGAGCGATTCGCACTGGAGTAGTCTCTGAATCACAAATCCGTGTCTATGATCCGATCGCGGCCGCCATTGAGAGTATTCAAAAAGAAGCGAACCTCGCAGCAGCAGCATCGCTCGAAGAACTCATTTCCTCCTGCGACACCTTTCTCCTCTGTGTGAAACCCTTTGATGTCTGCTCTATTCTCGAAAAGATCGCCGCAGCCAGCCAGGGTCCAGAAAATGCCCTTGTTCTCTCCATCGCCGCCGGAATCACCCTTTCCAGCATGGAATCCTCGGTCCAGGGAAAAGCCCGCATCATTCGCATCATGCCCAATACTCCGGCCATGATCGGCAAGGGCGCTGCTGCCTATTCGTTGGGCGCCTCTGTAAAATCCGAAGACGGAGACTTCACCGAAAAACTCCTCTCATCAGTCGGTATCGCCTGCGAGGTCAAGGAATCCCTCCTCGATGCTGTTACCGGCACCTCGGGCAGCGGCCCCGCCTACGTCTACACCTTTATTGAGGCACTTGCCGATGGTGCTCTTCTCGAAGGAATCCCACGTGCCCAGGCCTTTCAACTTGCCGCCCAAACCGTTCTCGGAGCCGCCGCCATGGTGGCCGAGACCGGCCTCCATCCAGCTGAACTCCGCGACCGCGTTACCTCTCCAGGAGGAACCACCATCGCCGGCCTGCGCGCTTTGGAGCACGGAGCATTCCGAGCCACCGTCATTGACGCGGTTCATACCGCCACCGCAAAAGCCAAGGAACTCGGCCAACAATAATCCCCTCCACATTCTCTTTTTCCTTTCCCTGTTCAAACGTCCAGTTCAGCTTCCCTTCCGACCGACATGAAGATCATCGCTATTGCCAACCAAAAAGGAGGAGTTGGAAAAACAACCACCGCGATTAACTTTTCCGCCGGTCTCGCCGCAAAGGGCAAAAAAGTCCTCCTCCTCGATCTCGATCCACAGGCCAATGCCACCAGCGGACTCGGAGTGGAGTCCAGCCCGGAGGCCTGCATGTATTACCCGCTTCTCGGTCAAACCATGATCGAAGACAATATTGTCCAGACCCGCCTCGAAAACCTCTTCATCGTCCCGGGCGACATGGATTTGGCCGGGGTGGAAATCGAATTGGCCCAAATGGACGACTATCTCGGTCGTTTGCGCAAAATCCTGATGAATATGGCAAAAATCAGGAATTTCGACTACGTCATCCTCGACACTCCGCCCTCACTCGGCGTCCTCATGACCTCCGCCCTCGCGGCAGCCGACGAAATCATCATTCCCCTGCAATGTGAGTGGTTTGGGCTCGAAGGCCTCTCCAAAATCGTCCACGTCATCGAGCTGATTCGTGACTCCGGGTCAAATGTCCAACTGGAGGGTATTCTCATGACCATGTTTGACGGTCGAACCAATCTCTCCCGCGATGTCGTCGCCGAAGTTGAGAAATATTTCCCGGAACAGCTCTACCGCGCCATCATTCCTCGGACAATTCGCCTCGGTGAGGCTCCCAGCCACGGGAAAACGATCTTCGAACACGACGCCAGAGGAAGCGGCGCGAGGGCCTACGAGAGCTTTACGGACGAATTTCTGGCCCGGAAAGCGATCGAGCCCGTTGGATTATAGCAGTCCCACCGTGGAACATTGATCATTCAGGCGAGGAACACAGGATGCGGCTTGACCATCCAAGGCCCTCTCTCCATCTTAACATCTCCCGAGGGGAAGTTTCTTAACTTTTCCCAAGTATCGGGATGACCTTCATTTAATTTTTTCCCTTTTAATCAATGTTTGCACGACTTTTTGGACTGCTGTCGAACGATATCGGTATCGACCTCGGCACAGCGAATACCCTGGTCTATCTCAAGGACCAGGGCATCGTCCTCAGGGAACCGTCGGTGGTGGCTGTGAAAGCCGGAACCAACGAAGTTCTCGCTGTCGGTGACGACGCCAAGCGCATGCTCGGCCGAACTCCCGGCAATATCGTGGCGATCCGCCCCCTCAAAGACGGGGTGATTGCCGATTTCGAAGTCACCGAAGCGATGCTTCGACACTTCATCAAAAAAGTGAGTGGCAAACGCCGTGCCCACCCCCGGGTGGTCATCGCCATCCCCTCGGGTATTACCGAAGTGGAACGCCGCGCGGTAAAAGAATCCGCCGAGCAGGCAGGAGCCCGCGAAGTCTACCTCATCGAGGAACCGATGGCCGCCGCAATCGGCGTCGGGCTTCCCGTTCAAGATCCCTCGGGTAATATGATTGTCGATATCGGTGGAGGCACTACAGAAGTCGCACTGATCTCACTATCCGGTATCGTTTACGCCCGCAGTGTCCGCACCGCTGGTGACGAACTCGACGAATCCATTATTTCCTACATGAAGCGGGCCTACAACCTCATGATTGGCGAGCGCACCGCAGAGGACATCAAAATCCGCATCGGTTCCGCCGCCCCGCTTCCCAAGGAAAGCACCATGGAAGTGAAAGGTCGTGACCTTGTCTCCGGACTCCCAAAAACAATCAAAATTTCTTCCGATGAAGTTCGCGGCGCCATGGCTGACCCGCTGACCAATATCGTCGATGCCGTCCGCACCACTCTCGAACGTTGCCCGCCAGAACTGGCTGCTGACCTCGTTGACCGGGGAATCATTCTCGCCGGCGGTGGAGCTCTCCTGCGAGGCCTCGATAAACGCCTTCGCGAAGAAACCGGACTCCCCGTTCACGTCGCCGAGGATCCCCTCAGTGCCGTTGGTGAAGGAACCGGAATGGTCCTCAGTGAAATCACTTTCTTACGACAAGTGACAAATTCCGACCGCTAGTCCCGGTCAACTGATTAGGTCATGAGGCCCTTCAATTTCTTCGCTCTCCTGCTCTTCACAGCAGGACTCGTGTGGGTATTTACCCTCAGCGAAGATGCAGTACGTCAGGTTCAAAAAACCTACTACTCCTCCATCAGCCCCATGATTTCCAAGGGAGCAAAAGCCGAGAAGTTTGCCCATGATTTCATTCAGGAGGTAGAACACTCCTCCAACCTTAAAAAACAACTGGAACAAAGCCAACGCGAGCGTGATCGCTTTAAACTGATCGCCTCACGGGTCCGGGAGATTGAAGGAGAAAACAACGAATTGCGCAGTGCACTATCGTTTCAAAAACAAACCGAATTTGATGTTATCGCCTCGCGGGTCATTCGCAGGCAACCCCATATTTGGAATAGCACAATTGAGATTAACCGCGGTGCCGGAGAAGGCATGGGGGTTTCGCTCTGCGTGCTGGCATCCAATGGTGGATTGGTCGGACGAGTCAGTCTCCCCGGAGACAATGTCTCGTCAGTCCTTCTCATCACAGATGAAGAATCACAGGTTCCCGCACGTGTCGAAGGCACGTCGGAAGTTGGCCTTATCGTTGGCCAGCGAACCGCACAAGGTGAGTCGCTCAAACTGCGTCTGACCTATCTCTCAAAAAACGCCATCCTCAAGAAAGGGATGAACGTTTATACCGACGGGCGGGGAAAGCTTTTCCCCGCAAACATTCCTATCGGAACCATCGACGAATTTGAAGCAGGCCCAGTATACGGCGAAGCGGAAATTACTCCCGCTGTAGACTTTAACAACCTGAAGACCGTCTTTGTGATTACCGATGTAACTGGTGATTAGAACAGACTCTTCATGCTATCCTATATCATCAGCCTGATCGGACTCCTCCTCCTGAGTTGCATCGTCCAGCAATTCCTGCCTCCCATCGCCCCCTGGTATGGTGCCCGTGTTCTAGTCCTGCCTCTCGTCGTCCTTTGTGGTTCCGCCACTGTCTCCACCGCAGCCATGTTGATTCTCGCCTTTCTAGGTGGCTTTCTCTGGGACTCCCAACACATCATCCAACATCCAACCCTCGATCCCGCAGTCTTCGCCCCCCCCTCCGATTCTCTGAAATTTGGCTACTCCATCATCCTCTACGCTTTCATGGGCTTCCTCATGCAGGGAATCCGCCCCATGTTTCAGGAAGGAAAATGGTATCTTTCAGCCGGCCTGACCGGAGTAGCTATTTTCCTCTATCTCTTTGCCGAACACCTCCTCCGAAGCTTTGTTCGCGGTTCCCTGGACTTCGACAACGGAATGATCAATCAGATTGGAATGACCTCGCTCTTCACCATGCTTGCCTCGCCCGTCGTCTTCTGGATGCTTTACCGTATCGCGGATCTTTGCGGACACGAAATTAGCGACTAAACTACTCTATTCATGGAACCAAAATACCGCTTCCGGCTCTATCTCCTCACCGCTCTGGTGCTGGTGGGTTGCGGGACCCTCTTGTCACGGCTCTATGAATTTCAGATTCTCCAGCGTTCCAACTTCGTCGCCAATATTCCGACTACCCACACGGTCACCGTCCGGGAACCCGGCGTCCGGGGAATTATCATCGACCGCCACGGCGTGGTCCTCGCGGAAAACCGAGGAAGCTACGAAGTCATATTCAATCTCGAAGACATCTACAAAAGCTGGCAGGAACAAAACGAAAACACCCCAACGGTGAAGGAAATCGTCAGCGGCCCCCAGGGCATGCCGACGCAGAAGGAGTCCAAGGACATTGCCCGCATTGTCAACGAATGGGTCGTCCCCCGCCTCTCGACATATGGACTGGGAGGGAAAAAATTCACCAAGGCAGTCAAGGTTCACTACGAAACCCACGGTGGCCTTGTCCCCTTCACTTACGAAACTGATCTCAACTACAGCCAGTTTGCCCAACTGGCCGCTCACAGCACCGATCTTCCCGGGGTTTCGGTGACCGTTCGTCCCCGTCGCACCTATCCATATGGAACGCTCGCCTGTCATCTTCTCGGCAAAGTCCGCCAGTGGGACAAGGAGGACATCCCTGCGGAATTCTCCGGTCGTCGCATGCACTACCAAGGTGACGAACGAGGTATTGAAGGAATCGAACTCACCATGAACGAAGCGTTGCAAGGCGAAGGCGGCGTCCGCGTCTTGGTGAGGAATGAAAAAAACAAAGTCATCGCTCTCGAGGATTACACACCACCACGTGAAGGCGCCGAAGTTCAACTCACCATCGATTCTCGAATTCAATACCTTGTCGAAAACATCCTCCGGCGAGTCGGTCGTGGCGCCGTCGTTGTCATGGATCCAAATACGGGTGAAGTTCTCGCCATGGCCTCCGTGCCTAACTTCGATCCAAATGATTTCGTTCCCAGCATCACTCAGGAAAAATTTGATCGCTATAACAAGAACCCCGCCGCTCCGTTCTTGAATCGCAGTATCGCCGGCTTCATGTCGGGCTCGACGGCAAAACTTCCCACCGCGATTGCCGGGGGGCTTCACGGATCGATTAAACACTACCACAAATGCATCGGCTTCTGCCAGTATGGCAAATCCGAGCGCAGCCGAATCCGATGCTGGAAGACCTACGGACACGGGAGTCTAGGAATGAGTGAAGCCATCCAGCGATCCTGCAACCCCTACTTTATGACGCTGGCTGGCAGCCTCAAATCAAAAGTCATGGTCGATACCTTCAACCTCCTCAATCTCGGGCGCCCAACCGGCATCAGGCTCCCCGAGGAGCAGGCTGGCATTGTCCTTGGTAGCAAACAATGGAGAAGAGAAATCCGCCCGGGCGCCACTCTCACTCCCGCCGACCTCGCACAAATGTCCATCGGACAAAGTGACTCCCTCGCCACACCTCTTCAGATTTGCGGAATCACCGCCACCATCGCAAACGGCGGGAAATACTATCAACCCCGAATTATCAGAGAGGTCGTGGGTATCGACCCTTCAGGAGAGCAAGATATCATTCTCGAAGACAAAGCCCAAGTGAAAGTCGACCTCCTCGAACAGGGTATGGAAAAGGAACAGCTCGAGATCATCCGCCAGGGGATGTGGTTGGCAGCCAACAAGCTCGGTGGAACCGCCCGCGCCGCGGCTCTCAAGAATATCGAAATTGGAGCCAAGACCGGCACCGCCCAAGTCAGTAAAACCAACCTAAAAAATTCCCATAACGCCTGGACCACTTCCTTTGCACCCTTTGAATCTCCCCGCTACGCTGTCACAGTCATGGTGAGCAATGGTAAGAGCGGCGGACTCGTTGCTGGAGCCCTCACCCACCTCATCTACCGCAGCCTCTTCGCCATGGAGGCCGGGCTGGATCCCCGCCTCACCAAAATGGGCGTTTACACCGGTCACTTCGAGCCCATCGAAAAGATCGAACTCCCCGAAGGCGAACTCGTCACTCTCGATATTGCCGATGCCGGTGAAACCGGCAACGAAGTTGGCGACGAGCTTTTTCAGGAAGGACAAGCCGTTCTAGTGAAACCCAAAACAATCCCTCTCCCATCATTTACGCCCCAACCGGATGAGCCGGATGGCGGACAATAACTCTCTAACAATCTAACGAAATAATCATATGATCAAACGCATCAAAAACGCCCTCGGACTCGGAAACCCCGACCCCCGTGAAGGCGTCACAATCGTAATTAACGCTGAAACCCTCGAGCGCCGCGTGGCCCTCCTCGAAGACGGCGTCCTCGAAGAATACTCGGTCGAACGAAACGGCGACGACAATATCGTCGGCGGCATCTTCAAAGGCCGCGTCAAAAACATCGAGCAAGGTCTCAAGGCCATGTTCGTTGACATTGGACTGGAAAAAAACGCCTTCCTCCACTTCTGGGACGCTATTCCGGCGGCCCTAGATGGTGGTCTTGAAGAAGTCCGCCGCAACGGGAAACCCGCCAAGAAAGCCAAGAAGATCTCCTCCAAGGACATCCCCAGCATTTACCCCGTGGGATCCGAAATCATGATTCAGGTTTCCAAGGGAGCCATCGGAAACAAAGGCCCTCGTGTCACCACCAACGTGTCTCTCGCCGGACGCTACCTCGTCCTGATGCCCTACTCCGAGCAATTCGGAATCTCACGCCGAATTGACGACCCCAAGGAGCGCCAGCGCCTTCGCAAAATCATGCAGCGGCTCAGCGTGCCCGACGGAATGGGCATCATCATGCGCACCGTGGCTACCGGCACCCGCGCCCGGCATTTCGTCCGAGATCTCGCCATGCTTCTCGAACAGTGGCAGTCGGTCGAAGACAACCGCGATTCAGGCCCTGCGCCGATTGCTTGCTTCCGCGAACCGAACTTGATTGAAGGAACCGCCCAAGAGTTTCTCACTGACGAGGTCGACAAAATCGTGTGCGATGACGAAAAAACCACCGAGCTAGTTCAGGAAATCGCAGGTAAAATTTCCCGCCGTGCGAAGCGAAAAATCCACCACATCTCATCAAAGCAGACGATCTTCGAGCGCTTCGGAATTCAAAAGCAAATTGACGAGGCCTTCATGCGCGAAGTCTGGCTCCCCTGTGGCGGCTACATCGTCATCGACGAAACCGAGGCCCTCATTTCAGTGGACGTGAACACCGGCCGCAACCGCGGCTCGAAGGATGTCGACAGGATGCTCCTGCAAACAAATATCGAGGCCGCCGAAGAAGTCGCCCGCCAACTCCGACTCCGCAACATCGGTGGTCTCGTCGTGGTCGACTTCATCGATATGCGCCACCGCCGCGACCAGCAGGCTGTCTATCGCGCCATGAAGGAGCGCCTCAAGCGCGACAAGGCCAAGACCCAGGTTCTGCAAATCTCGTCGGTTGGCTTGATGGAAATGACCCGGCAGCGCCTCAATGCCAGCCTCCTCGATTCCACCCTCGAACCGTGCCCATACTGCCAGGGACGAGGCCGTATCAAGACCACAATGAGCATGAGCATTGAGATTCAGCGCCGTCTCAACACCGTGATCCAACGCCAGGCTGAGAGCAATGAATCAGGAGATTTGATTGTTTTGGTGAATTCCGACGTTTTGAACCGCTTTAAATCTGAAGACTCGAAAATTCTCATGGAACTCGAACGCTCTCATTCTGGGCGCCTCATCTTCCGGAGCGACCCGAATCTTCACCGCGAACGCTTCAGCATCATCGATGCCAGTTCCGAAAAAGCGATCGTGCAAGTTTAACCTCCAGGCATTTCCAAGCAGATGAGCACCCCAATGACACGCGGCCTCTTCACGGTCATTGGAGTGCTCTTGTTGTCAAGCTGCCGTTTATCCCCCTTTGTGTCCGCCGAGGTCCGCCTCGAAAACAAGCATCTTCATTCCTTCGATGGAGATCGCCTGCCTTATACCACCTGGATGCCAAAGACCGCCCCCGATCAAATTATTATCGGCGTGCATGGAATCAGTGGTGCTGCTTCGGACTACAAACCATTGGGAGATCACCTGCTCGCGAATCTTCCCGGAACAGCGATCTATGCTGCCGAAACCCGCGGCCAAGGCAACGACCCGATCAAGGAACGACGGGGACATATTGGCGACCGCCGGGAATGGTTCCGGGATCTGACCACCTTCACCAGATTAATCCGAAAGAAGCATCCGAAGGCCCGCATCGTTTGGTGCGGCGAAAGCATGGGTTCGCTCATTGTAATGCACACCTACGCATACGCTGTCGACCGCAGCGGACTCTGCGACGCCATGATCCTTTCCTCCCCGATTGTTGACATCAGAGGGGACTTCCCAAAGTGGAAGGAGCATCTTGCAAATGGGGCGGCCGTGCTTCTTCCAAAAGCCCGTGTTTCCCTTGAAGCACTCGCTGGCAAGTCAGACGTCAAGGTTACCAAAAACACCATTCATTCTGAACAAGCTCAAAAAAACCCCTACCACATCGAACGCCATACCCTGCGCCTGCTCACTACTCTCGGCGACATGATCAGAGGGATGAAAAAGGCCTCCCTGAGCCTCAATATTCCCCTCTACGTTCTCTATGGCGGAAAGGACGTCTTCTCCGATCCCAATGATGTGAAAATCTTCCTGGAAAACCTCCCCGAAACCACCAAGTCCGAACAGAGCTTCTACCCTGAAAGCTTCCATCTTCTGTTCCACGACCACCAAAGTGACAAGGTCGTTGCGGACATCGAAAAATGGCTCCGCAAACTCCCCGCACGCTAGATTTTCCTCATTGCCTCTCAACTTTCCCTGCGCCATCGTTTCCTCATCCCTACCAACTACGATCCTTGAAACTCCACCTTCTCCTCAGCCTGCCGCTCGCCTTTCTCACTGCGTGTTCAGATCTCAATCCCAAGGAAAAAGATAAACCAAAGGCCAAAAATACCAGCCAGGTCGCTCCAGAGCCGCCTCTTCCTGAGCAGGCTAATGATGGAATCGACTTCTCGGACCCGGACACTTCAGGAGCCCTCCTTACCGACGATAAAAAGAAAACCGTTACCGGGCCCAAAACGACATCCAAACCAATCGAAGGAGACAACGTGATCAACGTCACTCCTCCTCCCTCGACGCCGACCCTGCCGGACGAATAGGAATCTCTTTTCTGCCCTCACATGTCCGAGCGACCACGTAAATTCAAAGCCGAGCCCTATGAGTGGCATGAGATCATCGAGGTCGAGGTGATCGGTTTGTCCAATCTCGGCGCCGGAATTGCCAAACCCAATGATTGGGTCGTCTTCATTCCCTTCGCGCTGCCCGGAGAAAGGATCCGCGCCAAAGTCTGGCGCAACGAGGCAAATTGCTCTCATGCTGATCTCGTCGAGATTCTCACACCCTCGCCTGATCGCATTGAAGCCCACTGCCAACATTTTGGCGTATGCGGTGGCTGCCAATACCAAAACCTTCCCTACGAAAAACAACTCGAATGGAAGACCCGCCAGGTCGCAGAACTTCTCGTTCACATGGTCGGAATCGAAACACCGGTGCAAGCAGCCATTCCCTCTCCCAAGCAATGGGCCTACCGCTCCAAAATCACGCCCCACTTTCAAAAACCCCAGCCTAAGAAGCCCATCCCGATCGGCTTTCTGGAACACAATCGTCGCCACCGTCTCGTCGACATCTATCACTGCCCCATTGCCATGGATGAGATCAACGATGATCTCCAACGAGCCAGAGACGAGGTTAAGAAAAACGCCGCTTCATACAAAAAAGGATCCACCCTTCTCCTCCGGGCTACCGGCGGAAAGGTCGAAACCAATCACCGCAATCCAGTTTCAGAAAAGGTGGGTGATCTCACTTTCAATTTCCTCGCCGGGGACTTCTTCCAAAACAATCCCTTTATCCTCAAATCCTTCACCGGCTACGCCGCCGAACAGGCCAAAGGACCGGATCAAAAGTATCTCCTCGATGCCTACTGCGGCTCAGGTCTCTTCGCCCTGACTCTCGCCAAAAACTTCGAAGAAGTCATCGGAATCGAAGTATCCGAATCATCCGCCGATTGGGCCCGGAGAAACGCCCTTACCAACGGAATCGAGAATGCACAGTTCATTGCCGCCTCCGCCGAGCACCTTTTCGCAGACATTCAGTTTCCACCGGGCAACACCTCGGTCCTCATCGACCCCCCCCGCAAAGGCTGCAGCGAAGACTTCCTTCAGCAACTCTTTAATTTCGGCCCAAGTCGCGTAGTCTATGTCTCGTGTAATCCGGCCACGCAAATGCGGGATCTGAAATCCTTCCTCGCACAAGGATATCAACTCGAAGAAATTCAACCCTTTGATCTCTTCCCGCAGACCCGCCACCTCGAGTGCGTCATCACGCTATCCAAGAAGAACTAGACGCCAACGGGATGCCAGGTCGTCTTCACTTCCTGGAAATCGGTGATGAGATAAGGATCCTCTTTCAGTGATTTATTCGGGTGCACTGAGACACGTTTCAAATTCTCGGCCGCCTCCAATTCAAGGGTCCGTTTTTCGGCAGAGTCACTGGAACAAAGCATGAGAGCATTCACATGCATGTGCTTGGCAAACTCGGGTCCCAATTCGTCCCTCTCTCCGGTCAGGATATTCACCACACCCGCTGGAACATCCGATGTTGCGAGAACTTCCGAAAAGGAAATCGCCGTCGTGGCATCTTGGGGAGACAGCACCACGGCGCAGTTCCCACCCACGATCACCGGAGCAAGA
>NHEN01000080.1 GCA_002172625.1 Verrucomicrobiaceae bacterium TMED86
CGGCGGAACTGCCGAGCGGGCGAATGAATTGATCGAGGAGTTGGGACTGGGTGATCGCCGAAGCCATGTTCCCAAAAAACTGAGTGCCGGTGAGCAACAACGGGTTGGTTTGGCGCGGGCTTTGGTCACGAATCCGAAGCTCCTGCTGGCGGATGAACCGAGCGGGAATTTGGATCAAGGGAGCACGAAGTTGGTGTTGGCGGGATTGAAAAAATTTGTCGCGGAGGGAGGAGCTGCCTTGGTGGCAACTCACGATCCGGAGGTCATCAGGATGGCGGATCGGGTGCTCACTCTTGAGAAGGGAATTCTGCAAGGATGAGTTACGAGGAATACTATACCTGGCAGGAGGATGTGCCGGGATTTGGAAAGGCGGCCCAGGAAAAGCTGAGGAATTGCACCGCTTTGGTGTCGCGGGTTGGTGGTCTTGGCGGGCCC
Organism: Verrucomicrobiaceae bacterium TMED86; assembly: GCA_002172625.1. Lineage (GTDB taxonomy): Bacteria > Verrucomicrobiota > Verrucomicrobiia > Verrucomicrobiales > Akkermansiaceae > SW10. The sequence goes on from NHEN01000080.1 coordinate 436, forward strand.
TTGGCTTTCTCCCTGGCGGCAGCGGGAGTGGGGCGGATTATTTTGGCGCACGGCGGTGAATTGCGACCCGATGATTTGAATCGGCAGATCTTGATGACTCACGAGGGGCTTGGGGAATTGCGCCATGAGCAAGCGACGGAGACTTTGCGTCGCTTTAATCCTGAACTCGAGATTGAGTCGCTTGGTGAGAATATTTCGGAGGAGAATGCCGCGGATCTGGTCGGGAAAGCTGATTTGGTGTTCTCCTGTGCTCCATTGTTTGAAGAGCGGCTCTTGATGAATCGCGAGGCGATGCGGCAGGGCAAGTTCTTCGTTGATGGAGCGATGTGCTCCATGGAGGGGCATGTCCTGGCGGTGCGACCCGGGGAATCCGCCTGTCTGGCCTGTCTCGTCAAGGAACCGCCAGCCTACTGGAAGCGCCGGTTTCCCGTGATCGGTGCGGTGTCGGCGATGGTGGCTCAGATTGCAGCGCTGGAGGGAATTAAATTGGTGACCGGTTTTGCGGAACCTGCGCTGGATCATTTGATTCATGTTGATATGGTCGCGATGCGGATGAAGAAGGTGAAGCTCTTGCGTGATCCTGATTGTCCTCACTGCAGTAATCCTGTTTCATGAAACGTCCGATTCTTGTTCTGGTATTTCTTCTCGCCTTGCTGGGCGGGGCCTTGTGGTGGCTGGTAAGTGATCAAAACGAGATCATGCCGGGCAAAGGAAGTTTGCTCGTTCATTGTGGCGCTGGAATGCGCAAGCCGATGAATGAAATCGCACGGCAGTATGAAGAGGAGTTTGGGGTAAAGATCATTCTGCAATTTGGCGGTTCCGGAGCGCTGGAGAGTCAATTGGAAGTGGCCGGAGGAGATCTTTATCTGCCGGCGGATCAAAGTTATTTGGAATCGATTCGGAGTAAGGGACTACTGCGGGAATCGATGCCAGTGACGAGGCTCTCGGCAGGGATTGTCGTGCCGAAGGGGAACCCGAAAGGGATTGCCGGCTTACAAGATCTCGGGCGTGAGGCGATGAAGGTTTCTCTCGGTGAGAAGTCGACCTCGGTTGGGAAATACACGTGGAAGGTGCTGGAGCAGGAGAACCTGCTAGGAGTCATCGAGCCAAGTGTCGTCGTGACGAAGCCCACCGTGAATATGATCGTGGAAGATGTTGCGATGGGTGCAGTGGATGCATCGATCGCTTGGGATGCGGTGGCCAGGAGCTTCCCGGAAGTGGAATGGATTCCAGTTCCCGAGTTTACCAAGCGATCGAAGTTGGCCGGGATCGGGGTGTTGACGGCTAGCAAGAATGTCACCCGGGCGCTTCACTTCGCGCGTTATGTCACTTCACGTGATCGGGGGCGGAAAGTGTTTGTTGAGATGGGCTTTGAGATTCCTGATGAGGGTGATGTCTGGGCTGATATTCCGAAGGTGACTTTGTTTTCCGGTTCGATGCTTCGGCCTGCCATTCAGGAAAAGGTTCGCGAGTTTGAAAAGCGGGAAGGTTGCCGAATTAATACCGTCTTCGAAGGATGCGGAACACTGGTGGGTATGATGAAAGCGGGAAGCAAGCCGGCGGGATATTTTTCCTGTGATGTGAAGTTTTTGGAAATGGTCGATGAGCGATTCTTTCCCGGCACGGTGATGACGGGGAATGAGATTGTGCTTTTGGTAAGGAAGGGGAATCCCAAGAGCTTGTCGTCGCTTGACGACCTCTCGAAAGATGGTGTGAAGTTGGGCGTGTGCGATGAGACCAAGAGCGCTTTGGGGCAGCTGACTCACCAATTGCTCACGAGAAGGAAGGTCAGTTTTGAGAATGTGACGGTGAAAGTGGCGAAAGGGGATGATTTGGTGTCCGCGATGCAGGCGCGTTCCTTGGATGCGGCTTTGGTTTATCGCAGCAATGCTTTGGCGAGTCCGGTGACTTTAGAAGAATGCGAAATTGTCGAACTTAACGATGAGTTGGCTTTTGCGGAGCAGCCTTATGCGGTGGCGCGTGAGACCGGGCATCCGGAATTGATGAAGCGTTTGGGGGAATTGCTCAGTAGCGGGGAATCTAAAAAAGACTTCGAGAGGCTGGGCTTTACTTGGAAGCTGGAGAGCACAAAGTGAGGGAAGTGAAGGAAGCAGGAAAAAGCCCACGGCCTTGGCGGGTGAAACCGGAGCTGCCTTTCGTGCTCTTTTTGACCGTCGTTCTGGTTGCCTATGTCGGGATGTTGTTACTGATGGTTGGGGCAAATGTTCTGACGGTGACTTGGGGGGATCTGGGGAGGATTCTCAAAGATGACGATATTCTGCGATCGATTAAGCTCACGGTCGTCACCTGCACTGCGACTGCGATACTTTCGGTCTTGGTTGCTGTGCCGCTGGCTTATCTCTTGTCGCGCTACCAATTTCGGGGGCGGGCATTTATTGATACGCTCCTTGATATTCCCATTCTGCTGCCGCCATTGATTGTGGGCTTGAGTTTGCTGATTCTTTTTAACCGGATGTCTCCTGCCACTTGTTGCTCGATGATGGCCGGAGGTCTCTTGTTGGCATCTTTAATTGGATTTGTATTGCGGGGGAAGGGAGGCGGACGGGCGCTCGTCCCCGGGGCGTTGGTTGTTTTTGCCGGGATGTTTGGAATCGGAGCCGTGATGATGAGGGGATCGGGATCTCTGGAAGAGGTGAGCAGCGGAATGGGTTTTCCGATGACCTTTCACCCACTCGGAATTGTCCTGGCGCAGTTTCCAGTCGCGGCAGCATTTGCAGTGCGGACGATGCGAACGACCTTTGATCAGATCAGTCCGAGATACGAAGAGGTGGCGATGACCTTGGGATGTCATCGCGGGCAGGCATTTTCTCGTGTGGTTTTGCCTTTGGCTGGGAAGGGAATGGTAGCTGCAGGCACGATGGCTTGGGCGAGGGCGCTCGGAGAGTTTGGGCCGGTCTTGATTTTTGCTGGGGCGACCAAGGGGAGAACCGAGGTTCTGGCGACGTCTGTCTTCTTGGAAATCAATATCGGAAATCTTCCCGGCGCGGCTGCGATTTCATTGCTCATGATCGTAATCGCTGTGGCAACCTTGTTGCTGGTGCGATTCTTTGTTGGGAGAGGAGGGGCGATATGATGCTGGAGATTGATCGTCTCACGCTGAGGGCGGGGGAGTTTCTGTTGAAGGATTTTTCCTTGTCGATTGACGAGGGAGAATGTGTCGCGCTAATGGGGCCAAGTGGCTGTGGCAAGACGACGGTGATGGAGGCGGTTTGTGGCTTGCGAGCTGAGGGTGTGTTGAGTGGGCGGATTTCTCTTGGTGGGGAAGAGATTACTCACCTGCCACCGGGAGCACGGAGGATTGGTCTGGTGCCACAGGATGTGGCGCTCTTTCCGACGCTGACGGTGAGAGAGCAATTGGAATTTGGTCCGAAGCTCCATTGCTGGGATCGAGATGAAATGAAGAGTCGGGTGGAAGGACTTGCTTCGGACCTTGGTCTATCCGATCTGATGAAGAGATTACCGGAAGGGCTTTCCGGAGGAGAGGCCCGAAGGGTGGCCTTGGGGCGGGCTCTGTCCTTAAGGCCGCGTTTGCTTTGTCTGGATGAAGCCCTGACCGGGTTGGATGAAGCCCGGCACGATGAGGTGCTTCAGCTTATTCGCGAAATGATCGAGCGGGAAAAGGTGACGGCCTTGCACGTGACCCACTCAAGAAAAGAGGCGGAAGCCATTTCGGATCGGATTGTCGAGATGAGTTGATCGACTGTTGCCATCGTTATGGCGAGTGATTCTCTAATCGTGTCGCAGGATAGTGACGGGATCTTTGGTGAGGGCGTAGATGGTGGGGAGCCAGGCTGAGGCGGCGCTGGCCAGGGGGGTAAGGACCCAGGTGATGGGCGGGAAGGTGAAGGAGGACGCGATGGAAATGATGAAGGCGAGGAATGTTCCGATGAGGCCGAGGAGGGCCGCGCGGCCGAGGAGGAGAGCACCTATTTTCAAATGGCTGACACCGATTGCTCTGAGAGTTCCGATTTCGGGCAATCGTTCGCGGACATTGGAGAAGGCGAGGTAGAGAAGGGCGAAGAAAGTTCCTCCGGCGATCAGGGGAGTGATGATTGAAGTGAAGCGGGCGCGTTCGGAGCGCGTGGCCTTGCGGTTATCGAGGATGGCTTGTTTCGAATCACGGGCGCGGTCGCCGGCTTTGTTTCGGGCTTCGGCGCGGACCATGGCTGAGGAGCCGAGTTCGATGATTTGGACGTCGGGGAGGATGGCGGAGATCTCACTGCGGATTTCGCCGAGGCGGTCGATGCTGGCGCAGTTACATCCGAGGGCCAGGATGGCGTTAATTTGATTTTTTTGGTCGAAGATTTCCTGGGCCTCATCGAGGTGAATCCAGGCGGATCCGTCGTCGATGAAGTTCCGTGGCGGATGGGTCTGGGCGACGAGGTAATCTTTTCCGTTGAGAGTGGCGGTGTCTCCTTTTTTGAGGCCGAGTGATTGGTGGAGATCGTGTCCGAGATTGATCGAGCCGGGAGCGAGGGGATCCATGATGGGCTTCTTTTTGCTCCGGTGCGAGATGGGGACTTGTCCTTCCACTCCGACGAGGAGAATGGAGCGGTTTTGTTCCTCCCATTGAATGCGGCGGGAGAGTTGAGGGAGGAGGGGGTTGACGGTGACGATCTTGCTCTCGGCAAGTTTGTGAACCGAGTCTTGGGACATCGTTTGTTCCGAGTATCCGCGTTCTTTGATTTGCCAGAGTTCTTCACCTTTGGGAAAGAGGAAGACGTTGAAGCCGAGGCCTTTCATCGTTTTGCGAATGTCATCTTCGAGCTTTTTTAATTCGGCATTTGTTTTCTTTTCCAGTTCGAGGAGTTGGGATTCGGTATTGCTGTCGAACTCGGCGAGGCTGTCGGAGGAGGTTAGCCAGACGGTGACAGCAGCTGCGACGGCGAGGACGCCAAGGAAGAAGTGGATTTTCCGGTGTTTGATTTCCGCGATAAACATGGCGTTTAGTTTTTCTTCAAAATGAGGACTGTCCCAATAATCAGAATGACTCCAATACCGATGATCAGAATAATCGTAAATTTGGTAAAAGATGAGTTCAGGGCTGCTTTATCCTCGGGTTCATCATTACTTTCGTCATTTAGTGTGGGAAGAGTGTTGGGGAGCTTCTTATCGACGACAACGAGGCCGGAATTGAGTTTCTCGCGCCAGTTGGCGAGGAAGAGGATGTCATAGCCGGGATTGCCGCTCTTGACCTGGCAGGAGCACGCGCCGCAAAGGTATTCGCAAGCGTTCATGATGGTGTCGGGCGTGACGGTGCTGCCAAGGAGAGGGCCGGGAGTGCGTCCGCGCCCGAAGATGGGAACAACGAGTGGTTCCTCGGGCGGCGATGGGCGGTTGGCGGTGAGGATGCGGAGGAAAGGTTGCTCGGCGAGGTCCGAGCGTTTAACGCGTTCAATTTTGAATGAAATTTTGAGAGGGATGGTCGAGCGGAGGACGTCATCGAGACTCACGTCGGCGCCGACTTTGCCGACCTGGTCAGCCTGGATCACACCTTCGGGAATGGTGATTTTTTCCTGCGCTTTTTTTAGGGTTTCCTGGAGTTGTTGGTAGGTCGTTTCATTAGCTTCTTCATCGGTGCCTTCAACGAGAACCCAGACGGTGGAGTGGCCACTGAGGAGGTCTTTTTTGATAAGTTGGCGGACGGGTGAGTCGATGATCTTTTGGAGCTCTGAGCTGGTTCCCGGGAAAACGATGGGCTCGGGATTTTTCCAGTTGTCGGGAGGGTGGAGAAGGAAAGAGGGATATTCCGTGATTCGTTCGAGTCCGACGACTGAGAGTCGTTGAGCGGGGGACAGGGTATTGAGGTCGAGGACTTCGAATTCGAGATTGAGGTGGTCGGGGATTGATTGGAGGTCGGCTGGCGGGGTTCCCCGGGTGATGAGTTGGAGGCGGAAGATGTCAGCCTCCCATCGTTCGAGGGCATATCGAAAGACGGGGACCTGGCAGGGAACGGCCTGAGTGATCAGGCAGAGAAAAAGGATGAGTTTTTTCACGGCTTGGCGGCGAAAGTGTGGATGTATCCAAGGTCGGTCGAGACAATGAGCCGTCCTTCGGATGGAGTGAGGCCATAGGCCCTGCCTTTGACGGGGGCTTTCCAAAGCTGCTTTCCGGAGGAGGTCTCAAGAATGACGACTTCATTGTTCAGTCCTGCGATGAGTTGGTCGCCGGCGATGATGAGTTCGACCGGAGTGGGGTGATCGATTTGCCATAGAAGGCAGCCCTTGAGATCGTTCTGAGATTGGATGAGTGATTTTTTAAGTTTCTCGATCTCTGGTTTCTGTTCTTCGACTTTTGGGTCGAGTTTCTTCAGGGCGCTCTGGGTTGCTGCGATGGCGGCTTCGAGTTCTCCTTTGCGAGTGAGGTCGAGACACTGAAGTTTGTCGACGGAGTGGAGGATTGCTTTTCCCTTGGAGACGACGACTCTGGTCGTGTTGTTAAAAGTTGTGAGACGTTTTCCTGAGGAAGTGTCGGCGATGCGAATTTGTTCGTTTTGCTCCTTTTGGTTGGGTGGTCCGGCGATGAGTTGGTTGTCTTCGGTGAGGAGACAGAAGACTCCACCGGCTTGTCCAATCTGCTTGGTGCGTTTGCCGTTCTCCTGATCGAAGGCGATTGGCGCGGCGCGGCCTTGCGGGATGTAGAGTTGGGAGCCTCCAGCCAACATTGCGCCCTGTAGGGTGACTTCGGAATGCTCGGTGAGATAGGCGTCTTCGGCAGAGTTTGAATCGACACACCAGAGGTAGGATGTTTTCCAGGGGAGGAGAGAAGCGGCGAACCAGGCGCGTCCGTTTTCGACCGTGACGCCGGTGCGGACGGGCCAGGGGGAAATAAGTTTCCCGTTGCTGGGAACGAGACGGTCGGTGGGAGCAGCGCGTTTTCTCCAGAGAGTTTTTCCGGTCTTTGCGTCGGCGCAGTAGACAAAGCCATCGTCTGATCCAAACCACGCTTTGTTGTCTTCGATAGTGGGCGGGAAGCGGACTGAGGAATTGGTGAAGTGGAGCCACTTTTCCTTGCCGGTTTTGGCATCGAGACAATGGACGGCATTGTCAGCCGAGGAGCCAAAGTAGATCAGGCCGTTGATCGCAGTAGTGAAGTGGCAGGGGTCGAAATTCCGCATCGATTGCAGGCCATCATTTTTAGAATAGGCATCCCACTTGGCGGGGCCGGTCCAAGCTTGTTGGGGTGCGCCGCCGTCGTGGGTCCAAGCCTCCTTGAGAGGAAGAGCGAGGGCCTCGGGGGAGACGCCGCTACGGCGATTATCATGCCGGTAAGTGGGCCACGGGGTGGCGGAGGCGACGGCGCAGAGAGTGAGGAGAAGGGGAATCGGGTTCATTACTTTTTGGCTTCTTCGGTGATCGGCGCAAGAGGGATGCCGGAGTTGGCTTTTGGAATAAATGCGAGAGAGGTTTCCATCCAGCCTCCACAAGAACATCCTCCCCCACCTTCTGGAACAAGGAAGAGTCCCTGGGATGGGAGAAAGCTGAGCCAACAGGAAGGGCGAAGGCGGGGCCAGTGCGTAGGCTTTTTCTCTTCGTGTGACCAGAAGGTGAGGCAGCGGTTGATGCCGCGTAAGAGAAGTCCGTAGGTCGTTCCAACGACGGCGGAGCAGCCTTCGCGAGGTCCAAATTTGTGATCAAGGACTTTGCCGTCGGGCAGGGAGATGCCGGTGGGATCAGTGTAGACTCTATCCTCGTAGACGACGGGGTGGGAGATGTGGGCTCCGTGGTGATTGATGCGCCAATTGGTTTGGGATTGGAAATTCAACTTGCCGTTGGCGAGGTCAAAGTAGTGGTAGCTGAAGATGCCTTTTCCTGTGTGCTTGCCTTGTTCGTCGGTGTCGCCTTCGGACAAGGTGACGAGAAATCCCTTACTGGTCATTGCTCCATAGGAGACCTGGATAAAGCCTTTTTTATCCGTCTTCAGGAGTGTTTTAGGAAAGGGCTTTTCCCAGATGATTTTTCCGGTGTTGGCGTCGAGGCAAACGGTGTAAATGTCCTTCCAAAGATCTTTGGTGGTCTCGCGTCCGGTGGTATCACTTTTGAGTTCGGGATTGCGGCATTCAAGGAAGCAGAGTTTTCCATCGGAAAGGGAAATGGTGGGATTGATGATAAGTCCGCGTCCGTAAGACCAACGACCTTTCCATTCAGATTTGGAGTAACCAAATAGATTGTCACTGAGAACATTCGCGGTGTCGGAGTCGCGGCCGACTTTGTCATACCAGGCATCGCCGAAGTATTTTTTAAACTCGGCTCCCATTCTCACAGAGGAACCGATGACCGCGTCCCCTTCCTGAGCGATGTATCCCCACTCGTGGCTCTCGCGGTGGTCGGCGGTGAGTTTTAAAGTCCTGACCCGCTCTCCGGTTGATCCGTCGAGGACCCAGAGGAGGTCTTTGACTGCGACGTAGAGGAAGTTGTCATCGACGCACCAATTGGCACAGTCGTGGGGGATGTTCACCCGGCGGAGGTCGGGAATTTCCATGCCCCAGAGGATTTGCCCGTTGAAGGCGTCCAGGGCCATGAGTCGGTTGAGTCCCTGGTGGTAGAGTCTTCCGTTGACGGCAAGGGGAGCTGACATTCGAGGCTGGCGGTCGATGCCGAAATTGCCACCGGGGCGTCCGATCCACTGGAGTTCGAGGTCTTTGGATGCCTGGCTGCCTCCGAGTCGTTCGCCGGTGTAGGCGGTGTTGGATGGTGGACCGTATTGGTGGGTCCATTCGCCTGCTCCAGGGAGTGGTGGGCGGGAAGTCATGGTGCCGTCGGGCAGTGCGGTGCGTCCTCCGTTGGCTCGGGTGAGGCGGGTGAGTTCGGCTGGTGCGCAAGGGAGGGTGTCGCGTTCGGTGCAGGCAAGATTGCCGACGCTGGATGTGAGAGGAATTTTTTGAAGGTCGGGAAGATGAATGAGCGTGATGCGGGTTCCGTGGAGGCCCTCGATGGAGAGCTCTTTGCGGAGCTTGTTGATGCGCTCCAAGTCGTCGTCGAAGGCGGTGACATTAAGCTGGCTCTGTGCGGCGATGGCTTTGGTAAGGATTCCATCGGTGAGTCCGACGACGACGGCGAACCCGGGTTGGGTTGGAAGGTCGGCGAGGTAAGCAGTGGCGGTTGGATGTGTTTTGTCAGCGACGAGGCCTTTGGGCATGTAGTTCATGCTGGTATCGAATTCATAGATGGGACTGAACACGGGACCGTCGTCGGTTTCCGAACTGATGCGGTAGGAGTAGCGGGTGTGTGGTTGGAGATTTTCGAGGAGGAGTTCGTGGCGAAGGTCTTTCGAAGTGGATTCAAGAACGGTGCCGAGTTTGCGAGTCGGGCCGTAGGCGATGATCGCTTTTCCCGGGTGGCTGGCTTCCCAGTAGAGAAGTGCTTTTCCTGGAGAGAGAAAGCGGACGGCGGGCCGGACAGAAAATGTGACGCCGGCGGATTTCTTGGCGATGGCTGCGAGCTCTTTTTGAGTCGGGAGGGAGTTGCGAATAGTGACCGAAGAGATACGGCCATTGATGGGGTAGAATTCGTCTTTGTCCTTATAGGCACCGATCACGAAAGGTGTGGGGATATCCGGAAGGACGATGGGGCCGGAAGCGCTTCGGGTTGCAACAAGGACTCCGTTGATAAAAAGACTGATTTTTTTGCCGTCGTAAGTTCCCAGAAGATGGGCCCAGTGGCCGGGCTCGAATGATTGGGGCGCTTTGACTTCGAGAAGCTGTCCCCCGGTTGAGAGGCGGAATGAGAATTGGTCTCCATTGAAGCCGAGGATCCAGCCTCTTTCATAGGAGCCGTTATCCTGGCTGTAGCTGGCGATCGAACCCCACCTCTGGGATTGATCGATGCGAACACGGGCCTCGATGGCGATGTTCTGTTTCGGGAGTTTCTTTGCAATTTCCTCGGGGAGGATAAGGTGCTGCTTGTTGGCGAAGATGAGATTGCCGTTGGTGTCGAATTCGGGGATTTCGAGGGCCTTGCCGGAGGGCTTGAGGTCGGAATTCTCGAATTGGGATTTGAGAGGACTCCACTCAGCGATGATGTCTGAAGAGGCGGTGGAAATGCCCAGAAGGGCTAAGAGAAGATATTTCATGCAGCGGGGTTTGAAATGAAGAGGCGAGACTAGTCATCTTCCACCGATTTGCAAACGAGCAAAAGTGAGATCTTCTTCCACCGAAACTGGGTGGTTTTTCTCTTGGAGCTGGTTTGAGAGGGAATCGGTAAAGTGATGCAGGGGGACATTAAGCGCGGCAGTCTTAATCCCAATGATGTGACTCAAGTTTTTTGAGTAATTCCCTGGCGGGTTGTTGGGAGCTGACGATATATGTGTTCTCAGGAAATTCTTTTGCCCGGTGGGATGAGAGGGTGACGCTTTGCACGAGGCGCATCGCCATGAGGTCAAAGAGGACCTCGCGCTCAATTTCTTCCAGAGAAATGACGCCGGCGTATCCTTTCACGATCTGACGGGCGGTGGATTTGAAATCGTCCTGCCCGAGGAGGGCATAGGCCAGCGTGATGGCCAGTTCGTTGATATGGGAGGATCGTTGGAGATCGCCAAAGTCGATCAGGCCGGCAAGGCGTGACGGGTTGTCGTGAGCTACGAGAAGGTTTTGTTCGTTGGCATCGTTGTGGATTATCGTTTTTCGGAGGTCGCCCACTCTTGGAAGAGTGTTCGATTCATAGCGGTCATAGAAGCCTTCGATACGGGATCGATCCTCCTCGCCAACGATGTCTCCGAGATGAATTTTGCAGGCAAGAACATTGTCGAGATTCCAGAGATCATTGGAACTTTCCGGAACGGGATGATCGAAGCTTTCCATCGCCTTGGTAAATTGTCCCATGAAGCGACCAATGTCGTGGTTGAGCTCCGGGCTTCGCGCTGCTTTCCCGAGGATTTCGCCTTCCAGAAAAGTCAGCATCCGAACAGAGAAGCCATTTACCTCGGCCATTGTTCCACCCTCCTTGCTGGCGAGGGTTAGTGGGCTATGAACTTCGGGTGCCGATTTGTTGAGATGATCCAGGACGAGGGTTTGGAGGTCGAGTTCCTCGTGAGTCCACCGTTTATTGGCGATTTTGAGGACGTAGCTCCCCATTGGGGTTTTGATTCGGGCATTTTGATCTTCGTAAGAATCAAGAAGGGAAATCTCACCCTCAATGCCGTAAAGATCCATGGCGATGGTGGCGAGTTGATCGTGATCAAATGAGGGGACTTCGTTTGACATGTTGGAATGTGAATTTGATGAAACCTAAACACCTAACGCAAGGATGGCAGCAGAGGTGATGATCATGTTTCTCCCGCTTAGGGAGATTTTTCTAGGAGATGAAGCTACGGGTTCGAATTGTGGAAGGTCGAGGAAATACCCAATTGCGGGAAATTATTGGGAGTATCCGTGAATGGTCCAAAACGGGGGATTGGGAGACAACGAGGACGTATTCGAAAATCACGGTTGCCAAGCGGGAGGCTTTTGCTAAGAAGCGCCCGCCACACAGGGAGTTTGGCCGCTGTAGCTCAGGGGTAGAGCAATTCATTCGTAATGAATAGGTCGTCGGTTCAATTCCGACCAGCGGCTCCAGTGGGTTTTTAACGTGGTGTGTGGGTTCGTTTTCCGCGGCGGTGGGAGGCCCAATGGGCCCCATAGAGGGCGGCAGAATCCGTTTTAGGATAAAA
>NHEN01000081.1 GCA_002172625.1 Verrucomicrobiaceae bacterium TMED86
GCACCTTCGGAAAAAATCAAGGCGCTCGTTGGCGCACAAGCCACGAGCTCAGCGTTCCATCGCGGTTTCTCCCGTAGGGAGGAAATCCACACTGAACCGTTGCTCTACGGTTTCTAATGTTTTTCAGTTCAGTACACTAGGTGTCCTGAATGACTCTGAGTCCTTCCGTTCATCAGAATCTCTTTTGTAACAGCATAAAGAATGTCTAGTTTATACTAAAAGGTCGTCGTATCCTACCTCTCGTTCAAGACAAATTGTCTTTTGTGAAACACGTTCTGCATTTAAATGAGTATTATTGAGTTCATTATGGAAATTCCCCCATAATTAATCGCTGGTAAAAGTGTAAGTAAGACTAATAAGATTCGCTGCTCTAAGCTAGCTGCGAAAAGAAGAGCACATTTTTCCTTAACCAAGAATAACCGTGATGGTGATTCAAGATTTATTTGACCTGTCCCCTTAGGCCTTCTACCTCAGATTAGAAGGTTTCGCTGGCGCTGTAAGACGCATACTTTTCGGATTTACCGAGTAGTAGTTGCCTTACAACACCCTTTTTCTTCTCCTCAAGTGCACAGAACTAGGCTCATTTGTGTACAATTGGTGATAGCTGTGGAACTCTAATGTACAGCATGCTCCTTTCGAGCACAATTTAGGCTTCATTAATTTCAAATCGACCGTTCCTCCTGCTCCCGGCCAATATTTTTTAACGGTGGTTCATAAATCATTAGATTTACGGTTACTCGACCAGAAGCAGCTTCTTCGCTTAAGAATCTGCATCTGCTTTAAATTCCTCGTTAAAAGCTTAATTCGTTTATTTGGCGAACTTGTACTCCTCGGGGTAGAGGGTCTGGAAGGCGGCGGCAGCCAATCCAGCGCCCAAAACCTCAATGCATCCATATCCGATGGAGTTACCGAAGGATCCTCCCTTAACAGCATCAGAGAGGTCGAGACTATTATCGCTGTTCGTGTTTGCTGCATCGAGACAGGTAAGGCTTCCACCCCCAAAAAGGTATTGTAGTCCGCTAATGACATCTGAGATGTTGATGGATTGATCTCCGTTGATATCTCCACGGATAAACGCTGTTGGTGAAGCCGCAGAGTTCTCCATAAAGTCGAAAACCATCGATCGCCAAGTGTCATTGAAATTAGGCAGGTGGCCGGTTCCGCCCATAGACCACAACTCCACCATTCCCGGTGGATTACAGCCATTCTCCCAGCGTACGACTTCCGTTTCTGATCCAGATGCAGAGGTGAGATCCAGTGTGGGTAAAGAAACGCCAGTCGTCGAGCAGCCGTTGAGGTTAGCCCAGGTTTCACACGTCGCTGTAGCGGAAGGGTATACCCCGGCTCCGAGAATTCCGCCCCCGTAAAGAATAATCGGGTCTAGGGTTCCATGGACCTGAAGCACTGGGACAGGTTCGGAGGGACTGCAGTTGGCCGGGTCACTCCAAGTCATGCCTGAAACGCTGATAATTGATGTGATGAGATCTGCTCTTTCACACGCCATGCGATGGGACATAAAGCCGCCATTGGAGTGCCCAATCAGATGAATGCGATCTGAGTCAATTGCGTAAGTATTCTGCAATACAGTGATCAAGTCGGTGAGGTATCCGACATCATCTTCGCAACTGGTGAAGGGGAAGCCCTGGCAACAGCAAGCATTTGTCGCATTCCAGTAACGAACCCCGGTAAATGTCGCCAGTCCGTCGGGGTAGCAGTATATGTAGCCGCGATTGTTGGCTTCGTTGGTTAAACCAAAAAGACCTTCCATCGAATCCCCATCCCAAGCTCTTCCATGGAGAAGAATGACTAGGGGTGCTGGAGTTCCAGCAATGTAGTTGTCGGAAACTTGAACGGTGACTGCCCCGCGACCAGCATCGACCGATTCGAAAGCTTGAGCATGTCCTAGTACTGGAAGAACCAGCACCAGCAGCAACGAAGCCCATGGCGATAAGCGTTGTCGAATGGTCATCACGGTCTCATTTCCCACACAGCAGTAGGCGGTGCTCGGTTCTCTATTTTATCTCTTAGAGAGTCGGGGTGTTGTTTTCATTAGCGAGCTTGGCTTCTGTCCAAAGGGGCCTTTTTATCAACAGTATCAGCACCATGGCGGCTGCAGATCCCGTTTCGACCAGAACTTGTACGCGGGTCCACGGATCAAGGCTGATCCAGGCCTCCGGTCGCAGAAATACCAAGAGATATGCGTAAAGAGTCGTGTGCATAAGCAAGATCAATATAGCCGGTGGAGTGCTTCCGGGAATGCCGACCCAAAGTTGGCGGGCAAGGGCGAGACACATGAAGCCAACTAATCCGTCTAGAAGCGGAGAAGACAAGAGTAGGGGTGAATAAAGCCATCCCAATCCGGTACCCCACCAGACGAGCCCTCTAAAAGTCAGCCAGCCAACGACGACGGCTAGTGCGGCTGAGGGTTGGGTGAATGGTTCAGTGGGCTTTGGGATCACGATTTCGATTCCACATTTTCGATTCCAGGTTGATTCTTGTCTGTTCGACTGCACGCAGGCACTCGTTCAGGATATGATAACGTTGACCAGTTCAATCAAACAGGGTCTCTTTCATATGAAGGGAAGTCGTGATCAACAAAGCCGTCGTGTCGCTTCTGCCCCTTGTTCCGAAATCCTTGGTATGGAGGATTTCCCAGCGTTATATCGCAGGAACATCTCTGGCAGATGCTCTAAGTTGTGTTCGACAGTTAAATGACCAAGGCATGAGTGCCACTCTCGATGTTCTGGGTGAAGATTCGACAAGTCGAGAGCAAGCCCTTAAGGGTGAAGCACTATATCAAGAAGCGCTCTCCGAAATTGATGCCCAGTCGCTCGACGCGAATATCTCAGTCAAACTTTCGATGTTGGCATTGAGATTCGATGAGAATCTATGCATTGAAATATTGCAAAAGTTGATTCGCAGTGCAGAGATTCACGATTCTTTTGTGAGAATTGACATGGAAGATTCTTCCGTCACTCAGCAAACACTCGATATCTATCGTCGTTTACGCAAGGAAACGCACCGGGTTGGGACAGTAGTTCAAGCGTACCTTCGATCTACAGAACAAGATGTTTACGAGTTGATGGAGGAAAGCGATACGTATTTGCGCCTCTGTAAAGGGATTTACGTAGAGCCGGAAGAGTTAGCCTTCAAAGGCTTCACAGAAGTCCAAGATGCTTTCTTGAGAAATCTGGAGCAGATGCTTCGGGGCGGGATCAAGAAAGTGGGGATTGCTACCCACGATCAGAGACTGATTGAGGGGAGCGTTGATCTTCTCAGGCGTTTAGAGGTCCCTAAAGAGCAGTATGAATTCCAAATGTTACTAGGGGTCACAGAAGATCTTCGCAGCGACCTTGTTGCTAAGGGTCATCCTTTAAGAGTTTACGTTCCCTTTGGCGAAGAGTGGTACGCCTACTCATCGAGGCGTTTAAGGGAAAATCCTAAAATCGCCGGGCATGTTATTCGAAATATGTTGCCATTTTGAAAAATGATTCAAAAAGAACAGGGCTTTGGGGCCCGGGTAACAATCATCTCGTTGTAGATGAAAATGCCGACGCTGCCCGAAAATGGATCGAAGAATTTGAAGCGTACAATGAGTCTCAAGCGCAGCAGCAGCAAGAGATCCTCAAAGCGTGTGATGCGCACTCGGATATCCTCCTTAGGGATTGCTTTCCGGGGCATTTGACGGCGTCGGCCTTGGTGGTGGATCACGATTGTGAAAAAGTACTACTTCATCATCATGCGAAGCTGGGACGGTGGCTGCAATTTGGCGGTCATTGTGATGGGGATGGGAATTTAGCCCATGTCGCTTGGAGAGAGTGCTGTGAAGAATCTGGAATCGACGATTTGTGGATCATGCCACAAGTTATTGACGTTGATATTCATGGAATTCCACCATTGGGTGATGAGCCTGAGCATAAACATCTTGATATTCGATTCATGGTGTTTGTCGATGGGTCCTGCAGACCCGTTGCTAGTAATGAATCGAAAGAAGTTCGTTGGTTTGACTTTGAGGAACTAAGTTCTCTGGAGACGGATGATTCTGTACTTCGTTTGGCAAAGCTTGCCAAGGAGTTGGAAATTTAGCCGAGCTTGCTCTAGGGAATCGGTGCATTTCAGAAAGGAGAGTCATGGCCCTCAAGAAATCTACAAAGTGGTCGATGCTCATGGGAGGTTTAATCATGTTTGGATTCCTAGGAACCCTCCTCGGCAATGGGGACGACGAAAAAGCTTTAAAACTGGGCGATGGTATTCCAAAGATTTCCCTGAAAGCATCCGACGGTAAAACATATCTTCTCCCGGAAATCGCGGAAAAGGGAGACGCACTGATTATCGCTTGGATTCCAAAAACGTTTACGCCTGGCTGAACCAAGCAGTGCAAGGCGTTGCGTGACAGCGCTAAAAAGATTTCAGAGTACAAAGCAAAGCTGTTTGTGATATCGACCGATGACGCCGAGAAGGCTAAAGAATTCGCCGAATCATTGGGGAATGCGTATCCGATTCTTGCAGATCCAAATCGAAAAGCCGCAAAGCTTTTTGGGGTCGATGGGTTTATGGGCTTTGCTAAGAGGGTCACCTTTATCTTTGACAATTCAGGCAAGCTTGTAGATGTGGATCGAAAAGTGAAGTTGGGCTCTCACGGCTCAGATGTTGTCGAGAAGCTAGATAAGCTAAAGATTCAAAAGAAACAAGAAGAGTAGGCCTAGAGACCCAATCAAAAGTATCGGTCTGTCTCGATAATTCTATTCAGCGGGCGCAGGCTTTTTTGGGTCATGAAAGTCACTATAGTCAAAACTTCTATAGGATTATCAGTGTCATGATGATCGTTAGGAGTACCTATGAAGTTGAACCGCCGTCAGTTGCTAAAGGGAGCGTTATCAGCCGGGGCATTGGGCGCCGCGTCACCCTTAGCGATTACTGATAAAGCTGAAGCAGCAAACTTTGGTTACACTGCTTTTACGCAGCCGTTTTTTAAACCACCGGTTATTCCTAAAGCAGACCAAGTGAGTCCCCCGGCGGGAAGCCCTGAAGCAAGTTTGGGTTCGGATGCTGTTTACCATGGAATTGCACCGGAGTATTACCCGGATCATCCGGCTCATTTACCAGATTGGGATCGGTTCCCGGAAAAATACTGGGAGCTGGATGCTGTTGAGGGAGAGTGGGAATTTTTCCCAGGACTGAAGACACCTGTCTTCGCCTATAAGGGAAAATCTGGAACCGCTAGTGAAACAGGAGCGAGTTTTCCAGGGCCAACATTTCTTTCTCGAAATGGTGAGCCCACGGTTGTTCGGTATGAGAACAAGACCAGTGTAGAAACTTCCATCCATCTTCATGGCGATCATGGACCCGCACATAGTGACGGGTATCCAGATTTCTACACTCTGCAGAATAAGAAGCGGGACTATTACTACCCGAATATTGCTCCTCGTCAAAACGCCACTGCAGATGTTCCGTATCCAGCAACGGTAGAAGAAGCAGGGCCATTCGATGTTAGTCATATACCCACAACCATGTGGATTCATGATCACGCAATGGATGTTACTGGATTCAATGTCAATCGAGGCCTAGCAGCATTTTATCTTTGTGAAGACGATGTAGAAATCGCCCATCAACAATCGGGGCGACTCCCAAAATTATATGGTGACTTCGATCATGTGATCGCATTGAAAGATTTCGCCTTTAATAGCGACGGAACGCTGAAATATGATTTGCTAGATCACAATGGACATCTAGGAGATGTGTTTACAGCGAATGGTCGTGTTCAGCCTTACATGGATGTGTATCGGAAGAAGTACCGCTTCCGGATACTCAATGCGTGCAATGCTCGCTATCTCCACTTGCGCCTAAACAGTAGCACTGGCAAAAAACAAAAAGATGGATTGCCATTTTTGCTGATCGGCAAAGACACTTGGGAAGTCGGGGAAGCCACCAATATGGAGAGCTTCACCATCAGCCCAGGTGAACGGTTTGATATCGTTATTGACTTCAGTCAGTTGCCCGAAGACGTAGACACGTACTACCTGCAAAACATCATGCATCAAACGGACGGTCGGAAGCCTAAAGGGATTCGCCCCAAGAAGGAAAACCGGGCCTGGCTTCAGTTCCGTATTCTTGATGGCGATCCGCCAGGCCCTCAGGAGGTTGAGGGTGTGGAGAATGGCGAGTTCACCATATCTGAAGGCGATGTAGTTCGTGAATTTTATCGCTATTCAGAAGATGAAGCGGTAGCAACTCGATTGTTTGAGTTCAGTCGAAAAAATGGTGCATGGGTAGTCAATGATCGTTACTACAGCCCGCGTCGAACAGATGCGACTCCGTTGCTAAACTCGATGGAACGATGGATCTTCAAGAACAAGGGTGGCGGTTGGTGGCATCCCATACACGTGCATCTCGAAGGCATTCAGGTAATGCGCATCGACGACAAAAAGTTCGATGATTCAGACTTTCCTATCGAGTACCGCTGGAACACTGATCTTGTCAATCTTGAGGGTGGCCAAGAAGCGGAGTGTCTCGTCAAGCTGAGAACCTTTAAGGGTCCCTTTGTTTGTCATTGCCATATCATTGAGCATGAAGATATGCGGATGATGTTTACCTTTGATCCCCGTGAAGCGGGGGAAGAAGGTATGAATGATGGTATTCGTAACCATGCGTTCAGTGCAGAGGCGGCTCTTCAGTCAGGGATGCCGACGGGGTGTATCGATCCAAATGGATTGCTGTTCGATCATGAACAGACTCTCTCCAGTGGCGAAGTCGTGGGGCCCGGTGATTTTCAGCATCTTTATGATGAAGGTGTCGGCTTCCCGACTGATTTCGTCGATGGGGTTTGTGAGCCTGACAGCGGTGATTGGGACCCTGAGGGAAATCAGAGCACGCCTGAGTCGCCCATACCGGAAGAGCAGCAGGACAAATGATCTTCCGGCACTGGTTGCCGACTTTGGGACTGTGGGTTGCTTTGGTCGGAGGGTGCGTTGCCCCCTCCGATCAAAGTACACTTCTTTCTGATACCGAAGATCTCGATATCGTTTCAGAGATAGAAGAAATTCCATTTATCGATAAAGCCGCTCGGGCGAAGCCTCATTCAAAACCTAGAGGTCTCTACAGCGATAAATTTCCAGATACGGTATTGATAGATCATCGCGGTGAAAAACATCGGTTCTATTCAGATCTGGTTAAAGATCGCATGGCAGTGATTCAATTCTTTTATACGACGTGTGATGGAATATGACCTGGAGTGACTGAGAACCTCGTGAAGGTTCAAAAATATTTTGGCGATCGGATGGGTAAAGATATCGTGTTTTTGTCTATCACGATTGATCCGGAAAAAGATAACTCTGAAGCGTTAACTGATTATCGCCGTTACCCGGTGAACGATTGGAAGGGTTGGTATCACCTGACGGGTGATTTTGATGAGATCGAAACACTTCGTTGGGTCCTAGGTACTTATGATTTAGATCCGGAATTGGATGCGGATAAAACAGAGCATGCGGGAATTGTGACCTTTGGCAATGATAAGACCAATTGGTGGGCGGCTGTCCCGGCTCTAATCGATTCAAAAGAAGTGGCAGATGCCATCATTCGTATTGCGGGCAACCCAAAGGTGCAGCCCCGTTAATTTGATAGTCTGAGAGCGTCTTCA
>NHEN01000082.1 GCA_002172625.1 Verrucomicrobiaceae bacterium TMED86
AACCTCTCGTTCCGCTCAATTGATGAAAGATACTCTGAAACGAATTGTGGTCCTCGGTCTCGTCTTTGCGTCGGCCTTTTTTAGCGTGTCCCTTTACCGGGCATGGCAAGGGGGATATGGTGTCTTTGGAGACGGCGCGAAACAGGAGGAGGTCGGCTACTACGCCCCGGAGAATGCCACTCTGGCAACCACCTCGGCGGTTGATCCCAGTCAGGTGCCCGGCCTGATTCGATTCAATGACGAAATGGTGGAGCTGGTCGCCCAGGTGACGCCTTCGGTGGTCAGTATTGATACCGAGATTGTGAAGAAGGAACGCTGGCTTGATTATCGCGGCCAGGTTTGGGAGCGGGACCGGCTGACGCCAGGTTTGGGATCAGGAGTGATTGTTTCGGAGGAAGGACATGTCATTACCAACCACCACGTTATTGAAGGGCATCAACGAATTCGGGTGACCTTGCAAAACGGGCGGTCTTTGCCGGCCACTTTAATCAATTCAGACAAGCTCCTCGATATCGCGGTCTTGAGGATCAAGGGGCAGGAAGGGGAGCGTTTTCCTCCCTTGAAATTTGCCGATTCTGATCAAGTGCGGGTGGGCCAGTTGGCGATTGCGGTAGGGAATCCCTTCGGGCTGGGTGAGTCGGTCACGGTCGGCCGGATCTCAGCCCGTGACCGTTCATTGTCAGATATTAAGCGTGATTTGTTTCAAACAGATGCGGCGATTAACCCAGGGAATTCCGGGGGCCCCCTGTTAAATCATCTGGGTGAGATCATCGCGATCAATGCCTCAATCTATACCTTGGATCGTGAAAATCCGAGTTTTCAGGGGATTGGCTTTTCTATTCCATCGAACGACGCCAAACGGGCCTTTGATCATATTCGAGAGAAAGGACGTCCGATATATGGATACCTTGGATTCCGCTTGAGGGAGGTGAATGACTACCTCCGGGATGTCTTCAGCTACTCGGGGAAAGGCGTAGTGATTTGGGACGTCGAGCCAGATGGTCCGGCGGACAAGTCGGGCCTGAAGCCCAATGACATCGTCATCGCGTATGACAATGAAGGAGTGGAGAGCGCGGAGGTTCTCCTGAATCGGGTGGAATTATCGAAGGTGGATTCCGAAGTGAATATCAGTGTGTGGCGGGGTGACAAAATCGTGAATCTGGTCGCGAAAATCGACGAACTGGATCCCTTCGCGGTTCCCAGCGAGATTCAGAGTGGGCGCCTGGCTTCGGATACCGCGATTATTGAGGCGCTTGGCTTGAGGGTTGTTGATCCTCCTAGGGGTTCCCGTTATCAACGATATCGCGGGGTCTTTATTGACGAGGTATTGGAGAAGAGTTTGGCCCATAGAGCCGGACTCTCCCGGATGGACAATCTTTTGGAAATAAATGGCTCTCAGATTAAAAATGCGGAAGATTTTTATCTCAGACTCGTAGCTACAGCAGCGGTTCAGAAAACTCGCTTAAAAGTGACCCGTGGAACGAGCCTCCCGGTGGAGGTTGTCCTCCCCCCTATTCCCCGAAAAACCGACTAGTCATATGGGAACTTACGATTCATACGAACCCCGCTCCAGTTTTGGACTTTATTTGTTCATTGCCGTGGTGGTGGCGGCGGTGGTCTCGGTGGGTTTTTTTGTGAGTAAACTTAGCCTGGGGAGCAATGATGATCCTGGGCCGAAACCCGAACCGGTGGTCAAGGGCGAGGAGCCAGCGCCCGTTGAACCGGAAGTTGATGGCGAGCCAGACCCCTTTGATTACCGGACCAAAGAGCGGGTAATGCCTGCGGACTCGGTGATGCCGGATACGGCCGAGGAGATGCTCGCTGGTCTGGGTGTAGGATTTTCCGAGGTAGATCCGGAGGTCTTGTTGAAAAAGATTGGTGCTTCCCTAGAGGGGGGAGACCTTAGAAGCGCGGCGGGCATGATCGGGAAAAATGCTTTGAGTGAGAGTCACCTCAAAGCCTTCCGCCAACTCTCCGAGTCAGGGAAGCTCAAACTTCATCTGGTGAAGCCGGTTTCTGAAATTGGCGAACTGGAAGCCAATCGAAGAGCCCGCTGGGCCATCAATCTGGACGACTTGATGAAGTCGCGGATCTTCTTTGATCTCGAGCGTGGCAAGACTGGAAAATGGGCGGTTGATAAGGTCAATCTTCCCTCCGGCAAAGGGTCCGGGGCTCCGGGCAAGGCCATGTTGGTCGATTCGCTGGGGATTACCGACGCCTTTCTCCAGTCCGCCCTGCAGCAGGATTTCGACGTGGCACGTTCTTTTGTCGATTCATCGAAAGTTTCCGATGCCAAGATCGCCGGGCTCTGCATTATTTTCGAGGAAGCGAAGTATCATTTGCGGGTAAAGAAACCTCTGCGCGCCATGTTCAATCGTGAATTGACGGCAGGCTTCATGGCGTATGTCGAAGACGAGAGTGGTAAAAAAGCTGCCGAATTTGGAGTGAACGTGCAACGTTCGGCTCCCGACCAACCCTGGAAGATTACCGAGGTGAATTTGGATTCCCTGTTGGCTGACTATGCCACCCGGGTGGCTGGCGGCGATGTGCACTACACGCCCTTGATTAAAAATCCCACCGGGGGCGACACCTTGATTCTCTACTTTGGATTTGATGAAAACGAACTCACTCCACGAACCGAGCGACAGCTCAACATCGTGGCGGGTTTGTTAAAGTTGGATCCGTCGAAAAAACTGACCCTCTCGGGGCATACCGATGCCTTGGGCAGCGATGCCTATAACAATGAATTGTCCGCAAAACGCGCCAAGGCCGTGGAAGAATACCTTCTGGGATCGGGTGTTCCCAGGAGCCAAATCACCGCGCTGGCGGAGGGCGAAACCAAGCCCCGCTTGCCCAATGCCACTGAGACCGGCGAGGACAATCCGACCGGTCGCCGGGCCAATCGCCGCACTGAGATCTATCTTGATTTTTAAGAGTGCGCGATGGACGGCTCAGGCGGTGTATTTGAGCATCTCCCAGGTTGCGAAGGCGTTGTTGACGAAATGCATCCACACCGGAACCCAGATGTTGCCGGTCCACTCACGGGCGAGGCCCAGGATAATGCCGAAGAAGAAGAGATACCACAGGATGATCGCGGGGTATTGCACGTGCAGACTGGTCCAGATGAAGGAAGTGAGGACGAGGGTGAGAATTAGCCCCATTTTCGATTCCCGCCATCCCCGGAAGAGAACGCCGCGGAAGATGAACTCTTCTACCAAGGGCGCGGCGATGGCCACGCCGAGAAAGAGGAGAATGGGGAAGTCGGTGGTATCCGCCATTTCCACCATGGAATCGTCCATTTCTTCGACCCCGAGACTGGGGCCAAGATAGCCGAAGAGAACACCCAGTCCGCAGGTCACGGCTCCCCAGAGCGGCCAATGCCACCACTTGACCCGTTCCACGCCAAGGTATTCCCAGCCTCCCCAATGCGGGCGGACTTTGCCCAGGAGCCAACACACCGGGCAGATCACGAAGATTGTCGTGAAGGCGGCAAATCCCGCAACATCTCCGTCGAGCATGTTGTTGAAGAGGAGCTCGGTGAATTGATCGCCATTGAAGAGATCCCAATTAAAAGAGCCGTCGGAGAGGGTTGAAAATCCGGCGGCCACCATCAGGGCCAGGCTCAGGGTCAGTTGCCAAACGATGATGAGCGCGAAGGCCCAGAGGAAGGTCCACCAGACATTCCAGGCCGTTTTTTCGTAGGGAGGAAGCGGTGGAGGGATCATCAGGTGGGAAGATAAAAGCCCGGAGGCAGGTGTAGAGTAAAAACGGTTGGCCTTTTCGCAAGGCCTCGTCAATTATCCGGCATGCTTCGCGTAAATGGAGAATTGATCGATCCGAATCTGGTGGAAGAAACCTTTTCCCGTATCAAGACGGAGGCCGAGCAACGGCTGCAAATTTCTTGTTGTGAACGCGACCCGGAATTTCAGGAACAAGCCGAGCGGGAAGTGGCGGACTCCATTCTCATTGCCCAGGAAGCCGAGAAACGTTATCCCGAAATTTCCGAAGACGAGATCACACCCAAACTCAAGGAGATGATTGATCTCTACCGCGAACACGGTGCGTCCTGGGAAATGCTGGAGACCCAGCGCGATATGATGCGGCACGAGATTTCAGCATCAATGCGGATGGACAAGTTAATCACGGAACTCACCGGTGGCGACGAATTGGCGACGGAGGACGAGATCGATGCCTTTTACCAGGAGCACATCAATGAATACCGCTCGCCTGCGGAGGCTCGCAGCCTTCACGTCATGAAAAATCTCAACGAGAAGCTCGCTCCGGCGGATGTTTTTGCGCGGATGTGTGAGTTGCGTGAAGAAGCGCTGCAGGAGGATGCCGATTTTGAAAAGATCTGCGAACGGGAAACAGACAAAACTTCCAAAGAGATTGACCTCGGTTGGATCCCTTTCGACAGGCCCACCAATCCCTTTGAGTCTGTTCTCTTCTCGCTTCGCGAGGGTGAAGTCTCACCGGTCATCAGCTACGAGCACGCGCTGCACCTCATTAAGATCACCGGACTCAAGTCGGCTGAAATCGCTCCAATGGAAGAAATTCGTGAAGAACTGGAGCAACGCACCATCGCCCGAAAGAAGCGTAAAGTTCTCCAGACGCTCGCCGAGGAACTCCGGAAGGACGCCACCATCGAGACGGTGGATTACTCCGAGGAGATGGAGGAGTAGATTTCGATGGCGGCTCCTTGCTGCTTGTGATTGAGTAACCAACGTGAAATACGTTTTTGGCGCACTCCCGCTTCTCAGTACGGTATCCAGTTACGGGCAGGATGCCCTGAAGTATCGCTTCCAGCTATACGATGAAGAGGACGGTCGCATTGATGTTGAGTCCCACTATCTTGATTACCGTCTGGAAGGGGAGTCGACAAGTTTTAGTCTGCGCCTTGCGGTTGATAGCCTTTCGGGAGAGACGCCAACCGGGTCGCATTCAAGGAGTGATCCTGATCTTCTCAATCCTACCCAATGGGATTTTTCTTCAATCGAAGATGAGCGCCGGGTTGTTGTAACTACGCTGGAGCAAGAGGTGGATGAATACACGCTGACTTTCGAATATGCCCGCAGCATTGAGGATGACTATCGCTCGAGTGCCTTTACTGGAAAAGTGAGTCGTCAATTCAATCAGAAAAACACCACCGTTACTGCGGGGATCGCTTATGCTGATGACACTGTGATCGCGACTGGCTTTACAAGTATTCCATTTGACCGAGACAAAGATACCCTTGATTTGAATCTCGGATTCTCACAGATTCTTTCGACCAATACGATATTGGATCTCAATATTGGCTATGGTCACAGTGAAGGATACCTTGCCGATCCCTACCGCTTGATCTCTGATACGTTCATTCGTAATGAAGTGCTGAGAGCTCGGGAGGTTCCCGAAAATCGGCCGGATGAATTAGATCGATTTGTCGCAAAGGCGACATTACGGTACTATGTTGAACCAGCAAATGCCGCAATACAGGCTTCGTATCGCTTCTTTGCCAATAGCGATAGTATTGAAGGCCACACTGCGGAACTGAAATGGATTCAGCAGGTCAACCCGCGGTTGAGTGTGACGCCTTACGTGCGTTATTATCAACAAACTAAAGCCGATTACTATTATCCAACACTGACCGGAACTGGAATTGTTGGTCATGGGAATAATGATGGAAGTGGTGCGCATTATTCGTCGGATTACCGCCTCTCTGCATTTGATTCCTTAGCCTATGGCGTGCGTCTGGCTTGGGATGTTCGTAATGATCTGACCTTGGACATCCAGTGGGAGCGTTATGAAATGGATGGCCGAAGTTCGGGGACGCCGGACATCTTTTTTCCGACCGCAAATGTGATTTCCTTGGGAGCACAATGGAGATTTTAGGATGTCCGCTGCTGATCTCACCGCTGGTCTTTTTAAGCTGCGCTTCAAGGCGTTGGGGACGGAGTGTATCGTGCAATTCCGAACGCCTTCGGTCGAGGGCGCCAAATCTTTTCGGGCTGCCGCCCTGGCTTGGATCAAGGAGTTTGAAAATACCTGGTCGCGATTCAAGCCGGACAGCCTGTTGAGCCGGATCAATGCGGGTGCTGGAAAGCAGTCTTTCGAACTCAACGAAGTTCAGGAACACGTCTTGAAGCTTTGTGAGCACACCTATCGCTTCACCAATGGCTTGAATGATCCCACCTCATTTCCTCTGACCCTTCTCTGGGATCAGGCGGCAAAGGAAGACCGGCTCCCGGCTGAAGAAGAGATTTCCGAAACCCAAAAGCTCGTTTCGTGGCCGTCGGTCGAATGGGGGGAGGGGAGTGTTTTTCTGCCAGAGAGAGGAATGGCGCTGGAGATTGGTGGCTTCGGAAAAGAATACGCGGTGGATCAGTTGATTGCCTTGGCGAAGCAGCATGAGATTCCCGATGTCCTCGTCGATCTCGGTCGCGACCTCGCCACTATAGGCGAGCCCCCGCACGGGCCATATTGGGTGGTTGGGGTCGAGGATGCCACGAAGGAAGATACTCCGCTTCATCGTCTCGCCTTTACAGGGAAGGCGATGGCCACTTCCGGAAATGGCCGGCGGTTTCGAATAATTGGAGGGAAGAAATTCGGGCACATTATGGATGCTCGCTCCGGTGTTCCTGCTGAAACTGACGTGCTCACCGCATCCTGTCTCGCCGACGATTGTCTCACTGCCGGATTGCTTTCCACGAATGCCTGTATTTTGGGCGTTGAGGAGGGGCTAAAAGAAATTTCGCGTCATTTCGGAACTGATGCTATCATTCAAACAGCACAACAAACACACTACACCACAACAATTCACCGCCATGTCCTTGCCCACTAGACTCCTGACCATATTACCCTGCCTCCTGACTTCCTGCACCGTGG
Source organism: Verrucomicrobiaceae bacterium TMED86 (assembly GCA_002172625.1). Taxonomy (GTDB): domain Bacteria; phylum Verrucomicrobiota; class Verrucomicrobiia; order Verrucomicrobiales; family Akkermansiaceae; genus SW10. The sequence goes on from NHEN01000082.1 coordinate 6,865, forward strand.
TCTCCACGCCGGCGGAACGGGCCAACCTCGCAAGTAAAGTGATGAAACCCGAGCGCGATCCGCTTGGGGCCGCTATGTCTGATCACATGTTTTTCTCCCGGGAAGCCTCTCATGGTGGAAATGGAATCGGCGGCGGAGGCTGCGGTTGCAACTAATCTATAGAGATTAAAATAATGAAAGCACGTCTCTACTACGAGCGCTCAATGCATGCGCTTACCAGTTCGTTGGCCATGTTCGCCCAACGCCTTCCTTTTATTAAGAATATTTGTCCGCTCTTGGGGTCGCCCTTGAGTTTGAAGGTTGCTACTCCGATGGCGGTGAGTTTTGTGAGCACTCATAGCCTGTCGGGACAAACGATCGTGATTGAGCCAGAGGATGGTACCTTCACCAATCCCACCGAAGCCCAACTTAATGAAGAATTTTCATGGAGTTTCACGACCAATAGATACAACATGCGGGATGTGTCCTCTGAGGGGCTCCCTGAGGGATTATCGATAGAAGTTGGCACTGGAATCGATTTTGGATTTTCCAAGATTGTTGGGATTCCTACTGAGTCTGGTGTGTTTGACGTGACCCTTGTTGCATGGAGATTTGCAAATCTTGGTGGGCAGAGCACAGCTCCTTATTCTCTCACCATCAATGTCGCCGGACCGGCCGATCCCTTTGCTGAATGGCGCGAGGAAAATTGGAACGGAGCTGAGTTAGATGACCTGGCTATCTCGGGACCCAATGCCGACCCGGATAATGACGGTTTGGAAAACCTCCTGGAGTTCGTCCTTGATCTTGATCCCAAAGAACGCTCCCAAATGCCGGGCGAGTTTTTGGTCGATCCAGATGACGATTCGATGTTCCGCTATGAAATCCCTCTGAGTGCCGACGCCGAGGAGTTGAATATCGGTTTTCAAGAAAACAGCACTTTGGATCCCGCCCAATGGGCCGATGTCAGTGAAGCCGGAATCATCCGGACAGAATCAAAAATTGTCTTGAGTATTCCGAGAGCA
>NHEN01000083.1 GCA_002172625.1 Verrucomicrobiaceae bacterium TMED86
AATGAGATCGACAGCTTTTTTGAGAGCAGGGGCAATTTTTTCATCATGAAACATCCCATAGCATTCGGCCAGCGCGAGGGTGGCGAAACCATGGCTATACATGCTCGTTCCAATGTAGCCGTTACTTTCCTTCTGATTCTCGATGATGAAGTTGACGGCCTTTTGAATGTGTTGGGAATACGGTCCGTGATTGGGGTCCTCTCCGTGGGCGAGGAAGGCCATGAGGCAGAGTCCAACGACTCCGGGTTCGCTGCCATAGTGTCCGCCTTCCCAGGCGCCCTCGGCATTTTGATTTTGGGAAAGCCACTTTAGGCCCCGTTTGTATACGGTTTCGACTTGAGCCGGAATCGGGTCGGCTTCGCGGCGGGGCAAAGTCTGTCCCATCGAAAAAAGTCCCAGGGACAGGGAAAGAGTGAGAATTAGCAGGCGCATGGGATTGGTGTGGTTGTCGCGTAGGTTCGCCCTGCTCCGAGCGACAAAGCGGAGTCAGGGCGCGAGTGAAAAGCGAAGAAATTACTTCTTCGTTTTGTTGTAGGCGTCGAGGGCCTTTTGGAATTCGGGGGGCAGGGAAGATCCGGGGCTTCCGGCTGCTTTTGGAATGCGGCGTTCGGATTTTACTCCTTTGCCAACACCATTGTTGGCTTCGTTCGCGGAGTCGGAGTCTCCTTTCTGGCCTTCGCCGCCTTTATCACCCTTGCCGGGTTTTTGGCCTGGCTTTTCGCCTTTGCCCATCATTTCCTGCATCATCTGAAGCATGGCACCCATGCTTTGTCCTTCGCCCTGTCATGGGCTGCCCTTGGCCTTTTGTTTGGCGGCCTCGTAGATCTTTTCGACAATTTCAGTTTCGATGGCAATGGTTTCTCCTCCGGTTTCCTGATCTTCCAGGCGTTCGGTGGTTTCGGCCATGAGCATTTCAACTGCGGTGAGCAGTTCGATGACTTTGGCGTTGGTTTGCTCGTCGATTAATTCCTGAACATCGGCTGACAGGCTGTCTTGCTTGTCGGCGAGGTCATCGGATCTTTCCGCGTGGTTTTTCAAGGCCTCGACCTTGGCGTTTTCTGCAGGCTTGGCTGCCTTTTCCGGGTCGGCGTAGGCCGAGGAAAAGAGCCCGAGCCCGATCAGAGTTGGGAGTATGGTTTGTTTCATCGCTTTTTTAGTTTGGTTGTTTCCGAAGGTTGAGTGAGCGGAGCATTTGCTCCAGTGATCTGGTACGGGATCGGATGTCTTGTTCGGTTTGAACCATCCGCATGACTTTGAGCATAAATTCGAAATCTTTTTCTTCCTGGCTGCCGCCTCCATCACCTTCGCCGCCTCCACCACCGCCATCTTTATCGCCCTCCAGTTTTTTGGCCCATTCGCGAAGTTTTTCAGCCAGTTGTTTCGATCTCACTGCCGAAGTGAAGCTTTGGTTCTTACCGATTTCCTGACGCAGGGTTTCGAGCATGGTATCGATGTTGTAATCCTTCATGTCATCGATCAGTTCCTTGTGGATGTCTTTTTGGGTCCGGGCGTGGAAATGTCCCAAATCCTCTTGAATCCAGCGAATATCCCCAGTGGTCCTCTTTTGTTGCAGATCAAGTTCTCCAATCAATCGTCCATGGATAGGGTCGAGCTTATCGGGGGTGGCTCCAGTGATCTTGGATTCGGCCTTTTTGTCTTCACCCCGCATGGCCGAGCCAAATGCTGAGGCAATGCCGTCCTGCTCGGAAGCTGCGCGCTTAAGTCGATTGATGAATGTCGAGGCTTCGAAATTTTGGTTGGCCTCGTTGGCCTTTTTAACGGTTTCCTGCATTTTTTTGAGAGCCTCTTTTTGCTTTTCGATGGCTTTCTTGAGATCTTTCTCGGTTTTCTCTGGAGTGGATTTTTGATTCTGGGCTTCACCAAGCTTCTTCTCGATTTCGGGAAGGTCTTCCTTGGCGAGCTCTTTCATGCTGTCGAGAGCCTCGGCCATTTTTTTCATGGTGTCGGTATCGAGGTCACCATTGCGACTGGCGTCCTTGAAAAGCTTTTCCATCTTTTTGGCGATGTCTTCCATTTTCTCGGCATTTTGTTGCTCGGCGTCCTGGCTCTTGGTGAGCTTGCGCTGGGCGTCCTCTTCTTGCAGCTCTTCGGGAGTTTTTTGTTGGTCGAGACGTTCGTTGGCGTCGAGGTTGTTCATCTCGCGGCGGGTGGCGTCTTCCAACTCTCCGATAATACGGTCGAACTTGTTTTTGAGAAGCTGGGCATGTTCGTCACGAGTCAGGATGTAGACAACGATGGGTTCGGAGTAGATACGCCCCCGTCCTGGCTTATAGTCTTCGGCGTAGGCCGAAAGCATCAGCTTCTGTGGGGTGATTTTGTAGGTGGCTGGAGAGAAGATGGCGATCTCGCTGAGTCGGGCTGTTGAAGGGCCTCCAGTTTGAAGGGTCATTGATCCCTCGGCGGGCTTTTCGCTGGAGGGCGCGGTAAATTCACCTTTCCAGGCGAGACCGATTTCCTTGAGGCCGAAGTCGTCTTCGCAAAGAACTTCGAATTCGAGCACTTCTTCGGCCAAGATGACGACCTGTCGTTCGATGCCTTGCATGTAGGAAACTGGGGCCGAGTCTTCCGACGGTTGGATTTTCAAATTGAAGGTTGCGGAACCTGCGAGGCCGTATGAGTCGATCCAGGTGAGGGGAATGGAGGCGGGGTGATCAGTTAGACTGAATGGTTCGGTAGAGACGGTTGAGCCCTTGAGGGAGAGTTTTAAGGGTTTGGATTTCGGGACGGAAGGGGCGATGATTTCATCGTCTTCGATCAATTCCTTGAGGTTTTCTCCAGGGACGATGGCATCAGATTCAGCGGCAGGATCGATGATCTTTTCTTCCGGAATGAGAGTGGCCTGGGCTGTGGAGAGTTCGCGGGAAAAGTCCCCGAGAAGAGTGATCTTGCTCCCCTCGAGTGCAGTGAGGACTCCGGTGCGGATGTCGATTTGTTGGGGCTCCAGTTGAAGATACTCCGGAAGATCGACCATTGCCTTGAGATTGGTTAACTCGGGCCGGAGCTCGGGTTGCACTTTGATTCGAATAGAAGCATCTCCGGCTTCCAGGGAAATGAACCCCGTGTCCTGCTGGCCTGGGAAGTCAAATTTGTAAGAGCCATCTTCGGTGAGATCGCTCTCGAGCCATTCCTGTCCGTTGAAGCTGGCGCGGGCTTTCGCTGGTTTTTGATCGCTGTCCTTTTTAAGAGGGGCAACAAAGGCAAAGGTTTCTCCTTTTGCCACAACGAGGGGATTTGGAATTTCGGAGGTGTCGAACTGGGTAAAGGTATAGTGCTCGGTTTCCGAGAAGGGAAGGGCCCAGCGAACGAGGGCGTTTGTGCCGGCCTTGGGTGCCAAAACGAATCCGATGACCGCGAGGAAGACCGCAAGGATGACGCCGATGGCGAGTTTACGATGGCGGGAATTCGGGAGTGCCTCGGTCATGTCGCGCTTCGCGGCTTGGCGGGCAACGTGCTCCATGGCGGCCGCGCGGAGTTCGGGCGAGAGGGTTTCGCGTGATTCGGTTTGCTCCTGAAGCTCGACGATGCCGAGAAGGCGGTCACCGAGCTTGGGGAACTTTTTGGAGATAAGCTTGGCGAGCTGATCCTCTCGGCGATGTCCGAAGACCCAACGGCGAACCATGAGCGGTGCGAAAACCGCACTCAACGAGGTGCCGGCGATGAGGATGCTAAATCGAGCGAGGGGAGGGATTGGGAAGATCCGCTCCAGCAGGAAGACGACAAGGAAAGAGATGATGAGACCAAAGATTCCCGCGAGAACGGCTTCGGTGACTTTGACTCTCCAGAGACGTTTTTGAAATTCAGCGAGCTGTTTCTGGAGCTCCTCTGGAATGGGAGCCTGCGGGGCGGATGGAGAGGTCTCGGACATTGGAATTCGGTGGGAAGGAAGTTAACCTGCCGCTATCAGGTGTAGACTCGCAGACATGTGGTGATCCTGCCAGCGGGAATTTCTGATATTGCTCTCTATAAAACGTCACAAAGAGCTAGGTTTTTCCGTAGTTTGAGAGGGAATAGTTTAATTTGTGGAAATGATTTTGGGGCTGAAATCGGGGTCATTTTTGAAATTGGGTGAAATTAGCGGGAAAAGGAGGATTTTAAGCCCCTCTTTCTGCGGATTTCGCTGGTGACGGGTGGAGGCAATTGGTAAAGATGTCTTAAGTTTTTCCCTGTCATGATTGAATTTCCTAGAGATCGCCAACAAACCATCCCTGAAAGTGCTGTAAAAATTATCGGTTTGGGAGGTGCCGGAGCCAATATGCTCGATCGTATTGCTCTGGACGGAATCGAAGGAGCTGAGTTGCTGGCCCTGAATACCGATGTGCGGACCCTGAAGGGTTCGGTGGCAGGGGAAAAAATCCAGTTGGGCCCCAATTTGACGAAAGGCCTCGGAGCCGGTGGTGATCCAGAGATTGGCGAAAAGGCGATTTTGGAGTCCGAGGATGAGATTCGCGACGTATTGCGGGATCGCAAGATTGTCTTCATCTGCGTGGGCCTCGGTGGCGGAACGGGATCTGGAGCGGCACCGATAGCGGTGCGCCTGGCCAGAGAAGCGGGGGCTTTTGTGGTGGTCTTTGCGACCATGCCTTTTGCCTTCGAGGGGAATCGTCGACGTATTCAAGCTGAAGAGTCATTGAACCAACTGGCGGTTCTGACCAATGCCTTGGTTACTTTTGACAACACACGCATGGGTGAGCTGGTGCTGCCGAAGCAGGGTGTTCACGAGGCATTCTCTGCGGCCGACCGAATGATTTCCGATAGTATTACTGCAGTTGCGCGATTGGTTCTGCGTCCCGGTTTGATCAATGTGGGTCTCGATGAACTGATGACAGCCTTGAAGACGACACGCTCACGCTGTCTCTTCGGTTCCGGATTGGGGCGTGGAGATAATCGTGCGCAAATCGCGCTCAAGGCTGCGTTGGGAAGCCCACTTCTGGACAGCGGATCCTTGCTCGAAGATGCCACTACGGTTCTCGTGCATATTTGTGGGGGGGAGGATATGACTCTTTTTGAAATCGAGCTTCTCATGGAAGGTCTAACCAAGCACATTCCGGACAATGCCCATTTGTTGTTCGGAGCCGCGACAGACAAGGCGATGGGGAAAGCTCTGAGTGTCACGATCATTAGTGCGCTGCCTGAAGAACGATTGCAGTCGGCTCAAGTATTCGCGGCACCGGAAGAGGTCGAGGTGATTGAGATCGAAGGACTCGAGGAGGAGTTGGCGGAAGAGTCGGTTGAGGAAGAAGTTTCCGATGCCGAGCCGGAAGGTTTGGAGGACGAGGAGATCGTGGAAGACGAGGAGATCGTCGAGGAAGAGAATGTTGTCGAAGCTGAAGAGGACGATGAAATTCCTGAACTCGATGATGAGGGACATGATTTCGAATCACCGGAACTCCGCGTCGTGGAGGAAGAGGAGTCCGAGGCGGTCGCGGAAGTCGAAGAAACTCCCGAGGAAGAACCTGAGCTCGTTGTCGAGGAGCCCCAAGCCGAGAACCCCAAGAAGGGTGCCGGGCAAGCCGAGCTTCTTCTCGAGGGTGGGCCGAAAGGACGCTTCCAAGGAGAGCAGCCTAACGTCATTGAAGGCGAGGATCTTGATGTCCCGCCTTATCTTCGAAAGAAACGTCGAAATCGCTAGGCTTGTAGTTCGGCGGGATTGAGCCTTCATTCTCCTTGTGCAGGTTTATCATAGTCTCGCAGAACTCGGAGCCGCCGAATCAGATTTTGGTTTGGCTCTTGGCGTATTCGATGGGGTGCATCTGGGGCACCGCTTCGTGATCGATGCCGCACGGGGATGTCGACGCACCGGAGTGCTTACTTTTGAACCACATCCGGTGCAGGTCCTCGCGCCGGATCGCGCACCTCGCCGGATCCTCGCGACGATGGAGCACAAAATGCAGATCCTTGATACGCTTGGTGTTGATTTTTTGGTTGTTATCGAATTTTCACGGGAGTTTGCCTCGGGCGAAGCCCGTGTCTTTGCCGATGAATTGTTGGGGAGCGGAGTCAGGCGTCTGGCTGCTGGTGAAGATTGGAATTTCGGCAAAGGCCGCAAAGGAAATATGAAACACCTAGCGGAATGGGGCGATGAAGTTGGGGTCGCAGTGTATGCGGTGTCAGCAGTGATGCAAAAAGGGGAACGCATTAGTAGCACGCGAATTCGTCAGGCCTTGCGGGACGAAAACCTTGTCGCTGCCGAAGAAATGTTAGGTCGCCCCTATTCCGTGATGGGTGAAGTTGTCCAGGGACGCCAACTCGGACGCCAGCTTGGATTTCCGACGGCCAATGTCGCTGTTTCAGACGAGCAACTTCCGCCGAATGGAGTCTATGTCGTTCAAGGACGCTGGGAGGGTCAATGGATCAGAGGAGTGGCAAATATCGGAACGCGACCAACCGTCGACAAAAGCATGGCGCGGTCATTGGAGGTGAATCTCTTTTCCGACGAAGTGCCGGATGCCTATGGTTGGACTCTTGAAATGGCCTTTCTGCGGAAGATTCGTGAGGAGAGGAAATTTGAGTCAGTTGAGGCTCTCAAGGAGCAAATTTCCCGCGATGTCGAGGAGGCCAAACGTTGAGTTTTCAATCAGTGGGACTCATGGGGGATGTTAGCGTCTCGAAAATTTGTCTCATAGATTGCCATTGCCTTTTTCTGAAGGTGTCGCTAAGGCACACACCCCTGCCAAGAGCAGGACATTGCCATGGAAAAGAAAAGTGACTTCGGATTGATTGGTTTGGCCGTGATGGGCCAGAATCTTGTGCTTAATGTGGAAAGCCGCGGCTTTCAGGTTTCGGTTTATAACCGGACCACCGCCACGATGACCAAGTTCATCGAAGAAAATCCCGACAAGAGCCTCGTCGGATGCGAAAGCCTCGAAGACTTCGTTCAGTCTCTCGCTTCTCCCCGCAAGATCCAGATCATGGTGCAGGCCGGTGGTCCTGTCGATGCGGTCATCGCTTCACTCATTCCTCTCCTCGATCAAGGTGACATCATCATTGACGGAGGAAACTCCCTCTACACAGATACCGAGCGTCGCGACAAGTATTGCGCGGAAGCCGGAATGCGTTTCATCGGAGCCGGTGTTTCCGGTGGCGAAGAAGGGGCGCTCAAAGGACCTTCCATCATGCCCGGAGGACCTGCTTCCACCTGGGAGGTGATGAAGCCAATTTTCGAAAGCATCTCGGCCAAGGTCGATGGTGAGCCTTGCGTGGTTCACATCGGAGAAGGCGGCGCCGGTCACTTCGTCAAGATGGTGCACAACGGCATCGAGTATGGCGACATGCAGCTCATTTGTGAGGCCTACAATATTTTTAAAGCAGCTGGTTTCTCCAACGAAGAACTCGCCGATATTTTCGCCGAGTGGAACGACGGAGACCTCGAGTCCTTCCTCATCGAAATCACCGCCAACATCTTTAAGCAGAAGGATCCTGAAACTGGTAAAGATATCGTTGACCTCGTCGTCGATAAAGCCGGCCAAAAAGGCACCGGACGTTGGACCGTCATGGGCTCTGTTGAGCAAGCCGTGCCTTTCTCAACCATCGCCGGTTCGGTCGAAGCACGTATTCTCTCCTCCATGCGCGACCAGCGTAAGGTTGCTTCCGGAATCCTTGAGGGACCAAGTAACTGGGACTTCAATCTTGAGATGAGCAAGGAAGACCTTGTGAAGAAAGTGCGCAACGCGCTCTACGCTTCCAAGATTGTTTCCTATGCCCAGGGACTCGACCTCATCACCAAGGTCGGTGTTGAAAAAGGATGGGATCTTCAGCTTGGCGAGATCGCCAAGATCTGGCGTGGCGGTTGTATCATCCGTGCCCGCTTCCTCAACCGCATCACGGAGGCTTACCAGAGCGAGACTCCTCCAACCAACCTCATGCTCAGCCCCTTCTTCACTGAGATTCTCAACGAAGGACAAAGCGACTGGCGCGAAGTCGTGGCTCTCGCCGCGACTAATGGCATCCCGGTTCCAAGCTTCGGAGGTTCACTCAGCTACTACGACGCCTACCGTGCCGAGCGCACCCCGGCGAACTTGCTGCAAGCCCAGCGTGACTTCTTCGGAGCGCACACCTACGAGCGCACCGACAAGCCCGAAGGCGAGTTTTTCCACACGGAAGATTGGCCTGATCTCATCAGCTAAGCTTTCGCTCAGCGATATTTTTCCAAACGGCGTTTCCCGAGAGGGGAGCGCCGTTTTTTATCGCTATCGTAAGCCGGGTATTTAGCTCTCTCCGCCCCAAAGGGGCAACCCTTCGGGCCAGCCGATTCATCCAATATGGGCCCAGGGTGATTGCTGGACGGGCTCTACTTGGTGACTTCGATTGCAGAAAAGTCACTGCTGGTCGCTTTGGAATAGAGACCGATATAGCTTACTTTTTCAATGCCTTCGGGAAGTTTCTGTTCCAGGCGCGTCTTGTCGACTTCAAGGATAACGACACGTTTGGCCAGATCGATAATGATGTGGGCGGTGAATTTTTTTTTGGTGTCGAACTTGGCTTTCTTCGCGGTGCCGCGACCGACATTGATCCAGCCACCTTGGAAGATCTCGTGGGTGCCTTTGCCAATGGCAGTGCCGACTTTAATGAGGCTGTTGTTGTCGGGTTTGTCGCCGAAGCAAAAAAAGGCGTTTTTGGTGACGGCGTCGACGGCGGTTTGGTAGTCGATTTTGAAGGCTGCGCGGTCGGTTCCGGAGAGTGGCTTGTCGAGTTTTCGGAGGGCCACGGCTTCGCCTTTTGAAGTGAGGCGGTAAGCGAAATCTGATTTGGTGACGGTTCCACCGAGGACGATGGGCCAGTCGCCGGATTTGTCTTTGCCTTCGCCGAGCTCGGCTGATTTTTTGGGCTTTCTGCTGCTTGTTTTGGTGGGTTCGCCTTCCCACCATTCACGAGGGCCTTCGGCTTCGATGCCTTTCCAGACTTCCATGAACTTCTTTTTCATTTCGGCCAGTTTCTCCGGCTTTTCCTTGGCGAGGTTGGTGGTCTCCTGCCAGTCCTTCTCGATTTCGTAGAGCTGGAATTCGGTGAGCGTTTCGTCGGCGACGATTTTCCAATCACCAATGCGCATCGCGGCGCGGCTTTTCTCGGGAGCGATGTGAGTGCGCCAGAAGAGCGGGACTTTGCGTTGCACGGCTTCGCCTTTGAAGGCCGGGCGGATGTCAGCTCCGTCGATGGTGCGATCCTTCGGGGTGTCGATGCCCACGATGCCGAGCACGGTGGTGAAGATGTCCGATCCGATGACGGGAGTTTTGCTCACCGTGCCTGGAGGGATTTGGCCCGGCCAACGAACGAGGCCCGCGACGCGGATGCCTCCTTCGTGGCTGTCACGCTTTCGACCGCGAAGTCCTCCGGTGGAGCCCTGGGTGCGGCCGGTTTGTCTGCGGCCTTCGGGGCCGTTGTCGGAGGTGAAGAAGACGATGGTGTTGTCGCGCAATCCAAGATCATCGAGGCCCTTCATCACGATGCCGAAGGCGTCGTCGAGCTGGGTGATGTTGCCGTGATGCTGGCGGATCCCTTCGTCATCGATGTGCGCGTAGGGTTTCATGTATTTCTCAGCTGACTCGATGGGGAGGTGTGGCTCGTGGGTCCAAACCGAGAGGAGAAAGGGTTTTTCCTTGTCGCGGTCTTCCTTGAGCCAACGAATTCCTTCTGTCGCGACAAGAGGAGCGGAGAAACCTTTGAGCAACCCCATTTCCTTGCCATTGATTACGAAGTTTTTGGGATTCTTATGGTTGGGCGCTGCGTTGTTTTGAGTCGCCATCCAGTGGTCGTATCCGTGGTCGTCGGGCTGCGGTTGCTTGTCGCTATTAAAATGTCCGTTGAGATGCCACTTGCCGACGTGGCAGGTGGCGTAGCCATTTTCTTTGAGAAGTTCGGGGAGAGTGATTTCACTTTCCCGAAGGTGAGTGGGGTGTCCTCCTGGGATCCAACGCCAGACGCCGTTGCGGTAGGGAGTGCGTCCGGTAAGAATGGCAGAGCGTGATGGAGAACAAACTCCGCATGCTGAGTAACACTGCGTGAACTTTACACCCTCAGTCGCAAATTTGTCGAGGTTGGGCGACTTGATGATCTTATTGCCGTAGCAAGCGAGATCGCCCCATCCCATGTCATCAACGAGGAAGACGACGATGTTCGGTTTCTTGGCGAAGGCTGGGTTGCCTTGAATAAGCAATACGAGGGCGAGAACTGCGAATCTCATGAGAGAGAGTTACGCTGTTTTGTCCCTGCTCAACAAGGGTAGAGTAGCCGATAGTTTTACTTTTGGAGCGGAGGCGAGGAACAACCCTTTGAGTGTCCGGTTGTTCTGGTTTGCGGAATTGTGTGGTCCTCGTGGAGGGAGGTTCTGGGGAACCACCCTTCTTTTTTCGCGGCTACTTGGTTTTAAAAGTCTACAAATCCGAACTCTTGGGCGAGTTCGAGGCATTGGCTGGTGGGGATGAGGCCTTGGGAGGGGCTGGGATCTGTTAGAGAGGCGGCGGCGGTGCAGACGGCGAGTTGGAGGCGGTCCGGGATGGGGAGGTTATCGTGGAGGCCGTGTAAGAGTCCGGCGGCGAAGGCGTCGCCGGCACCGGTGGCTCCTTTGCTGAAGTTGTCGGGGAGTTTGAGGGAAGCTTGGGTGAAGTTGTCGCAGGCTTTGAGCGCGCAAACCGCTCCGTGCTCGGTGTGGATGGTGACTGTTTTTTGCACCCCGAGTTCGAGAAGTTCCTGTGCGGCTCGTAAGAGGGCCTCGGAATTGTCAGCGGAGAGGCTTGTCCCGAGAATATGGGAGGCTTCGAGTTCGTTGATGATGAAGTGATCGGTGAAAGGGAAGGCGCTGAGGGCGATTTCGCGAAATTGTGGATGTTCGCCGCTGACCATATCGACGCTTGTTTCGAGGCCGTGTTCTTTGGCTTTTTGGAGGGCAAGAGCAGCGCGGGTTTGCTTTCCATCGAAGGAATCAAGCGCGTCGAGGAGGGTGAGGTAACCAAGGTGGAGAATGCGGGCTTTTGTTTTGGTGAAGTCGAGATGCTCGACGTCGAAGAGGCTATTCGCTCCGCGTTGGTGAAAGAAGGTGCGTCGTCCAGTGTCGAAGACCGACATGGCGTCGGTGTAGGAGGTCGAGCGCTCGGAGGTTCTGTGGAGTTGGGCGGTGCCGATGCCATTGTTTTGGCAGTCGTCGAGAATCCAGCGGCCGTAGTCGTCATCGCCAATAAGGCCACAGGCTTCGAGTGGGTAGTCAACTCTCATGGACGAGAGATCCTTGAGGACGTTGTAAGGACCGCCGCCGTTGGATTTGGATTCGCTGAGGATGTTCGCCAAGGTGTCTTGCTCGGGGTAGGCGTCGATGATCTTGACCTGATCAACGATGAAGTTGCCTGCTGCGAGAATGCCTTGGCGTTGGGTGTCCATGACTAGAGTGGGACGACTGTGCCGCTTTGCTGGGATTCAAGGGCGGCAGCGAAGATCTCGTGAGTGGCGACGGCCTCTTCGGGGGTGGCGCAGCCGAAGCGATCTTCTAACAATCCTTCGCGTTCCATGAGGAAAGCGGCCCACATTTGTTGGATGACATCGGGGAAGCCCGGCTCAAAGATTCCACCGGTGACGGCTTTAAATGGAGTGCCGAAGCCGAGGTCGGTTCGTTTCCAGTATTGTTCTTTTCCCCGTTCGAAAAGGTGGAGCGTTTTTGGTTCGGCGGTGCTGAAGCGGACGCCGCTGTCGGTGCCGAGGATTTCGATGAAGATAGTGACATATCGTTTTCTAGTTGGTATCTTTCCCTGAGTGATCAAA
>NHEN01000084.1 GCA_002172625.1 Verrucomicrobiaceae bacterium TMED86
TGGAGTAGCCACCGATGATCCCCGGCGCTACGCCCTAGAACTTCTCGATTCCTACTGCTCCGACATGGCGGGTCCGCTCTTTACGCGCATCCGCGAAGATCTCGGCCTGGCCTACTACGTCAGCTCCTCAATGTTCCTCGGACTTGATACGGGATTAATGAGCTTTTACCTCGGAACCTCGCCCGATCAACTCGAACTGGCCCGAAACGAACTCACCAAGGAAATTGAAAAGCTCGTCACGATCGGAATTCCCGCCGATGCCCTTGAACGAGTCAAAGCCAACACCGAGGCGCGCGAGGCCCTCCGTAATCAAAACCCCTCAAACCGGGCCCGCATGGCCGCTCTCGATATTCTACTAGGGCAGAAGGCTGACAACCATCTCCACCTGAGCGAACAGCTCAATGCCGTCACCGGAGACGAGATACACTCTCTCGCCAAAGAGCTCTTTCAGGACGACAGGTCGATGATTGTTACCGTTTCACCTTAACAAATTCCTCTTCAGACCTTACATCTAAGCCATGAGCGATTCTACCATCGAAGAAGAAGCCCCCGATCCACGCTTCGCCTCTTTCGTCTATTTTCAGGCCCAGAACGGCGGGCTTTTCCTCGGCCGCATCCCGAATCCCACCACCGGAGAAACCAGCGTCAACATCAAAGCCGCCCGCAGCGTACTCGATTCCCTCGAAATGCTCTCCGATAAATCCAAGGGCAATCTCAACAAAGCCGAGGACAAACTTCTCAGTTTCGCCCTCGAAAACCTCCGTAAACTATTCGACGAAGTGGTCACCAGCGTCGAAGATCCCTCAGACGCATGATTCAATTTCCTCTTGGCAACTTCACCGTCGGCTCCGGCGAGCTCTTTTTCATTCTCGGACCCTGCGGACTGGAGGAAGAAGACTTCGCGTGGCGCATGGCCCGGGCTCTGAAAGAAATCACCGACCGCCTCGGCGTGAATTTTGTTTTCAAGGCTTCCTACGACAAAGCCAACCGAACCTCGGTTGATTCCTACCGCGGCCCCGGCGTCACCGAAGGCTGCCGCATTCTCGGTGAAATCGGAAAAGAACTCGGCGTCCCCGTCACCACCGACGTTCACACCCCCGAGGATATAGAAGTCGCTGCCGAATCCATCGACATCCTTCAAATTCCGGCCTTCCTTTGTCGTCAGACCGACCTTCTCGCCGCCGCTGCCAAAACCGGACGTCCGGTAAATGTCAAAAAGGGCCAATTCCTCGCGCCCTGGGATATCGAGCCCATCATTGGAAAGCTAAAGCACTTCGACTGCCAGCAATTCGCCATTACCGAACGCGGAACCACTTTCGGATACAACAACCTCGTCGCTGACATGCGTTCTCTTCCCTGGATGCGCGAACAAGGCGTCCCCGTCATCTTTGACGCTACCCACTCAGTGCAACGTCCTGGTGGACTTGGCGGCACAACTGGAGGCGATGGAGCGCTCGCACCCGTCCTTGCTCGCAGTGCCGTTGCCGCTGGCGTCGATGGCGTCTTCATGGAAGTTCACGAAGATCCCTCAAAAGCTCTCTCCGACGGACCCAACCAAATCCCTCTTTCGGAAATCGAAACAGTCCTGAGACGACTCGTCGCTGTTCACGAAGCAGCTCACCCGGATTCATGATTTCAAAATTCCTCATCCCTTTGCTGATCGCAGCGCAGCTTCCCGCATTTGCGGAGGAGGAAGACGAGGAGAAAAGAAGCAACAGCATTCTTACCCGGGTGCCCATCGGCGCCACCTCGACCAACGTCACTATCCCGTCCTTCGACAAAGATCAAAAGCGAGCCTCCCTCCTCACCGCAAAGGTTGTCGTCGTCGACAGCGCGGCCAAGCTCTCTGCCGAGGGCCTACTTCTCTACCTTTTTGATAAAGAGGAAAAAATCAACGCAACTGCGAAAATAAATACTGCTAACTTCCTCCTTGAAGAAGAGCGCCTCCTTGCGAATGGCAACATTCACCTTCAATCCACCGACAAGGCATTTGAAATAAAAAGCGAGGGTGGCATCTTCCAACTCCCCACCCGCCAAGGTCTCTTCCTTGGCCACGGATACACCCTGATTACCGACCCACCTAAAAAGAACACTGCCGTGAACTTCCACCCACTTCTCCCTCTGACCGCAAGCCTGCAACTTCTCATTGCCGTCCCTCCGCCGGAAATCACCGCTGAAGAATTAAGTCGTTTCGAACGCATGGTGGCTCCGCGTCTTATTCCCGCCTCGGACGTCGATGAAGTCCAAGCCGCAGTGGACGCCCTGAACCTCAAAGTCGCCAAACGTCTGACGAACTATCTCGCCACCATTGGCAAGACTGAGCTTCTCACTCAAATCAAAGCTCCGGTCGTGATTGACCCTCTCAAAGATGAAGAACTCAAGGACAACCAAACTTCGATTGAATTCGATGGCGGGGCTTATTTCGACGGAGACAATCTTGAGGTCGTCTACCTCGGGAACATTGTTCTGAAGCGAACCACCTTCACCATGACCTGCAACAAAGATCTCAAGATCATCTTGGAGAAAGCAGTCGAAAACAAAGAGAAAAAAGACGATGCGCAAGAGAAGAAGAACGCTTTCGGCGGACTGGGCGAACTCAAACAACTCACCGCCAGTGGAAATCTGGAAGTAGAGGCAGTCGATGAAAAAGGAAAGAAGATCGTCATGAAAGGCGACCGTGCCCTCTACGACAAATCCAAAGAAAGTCTGCTTGTCCGGGGAGACAATCTCTTCTTCCAGCAAGGCACCACCTTCGCCAGAGCAACCCACAAAGATGCTTACATCTCAGCCAAGTTTGACGGCAAACGCATCAAAAACGCTCAACTTAGCAAGAATGGATGGAAGATTCAATTCACCGACCCTGAGAAAAAGAATAAGCAATGAGCGAGCCTTCCCCAGCTACTTCCCCGGAACCACTTCTGGAGGTCGAAGGACTTCAAAAATCCTACACCGGTCGCGTCGTTGTCGATGAAGTCCGGCTCAAAGTCCAACCAGGCGAGATCGTCGGACTTCTCGGACCCAATGGCGCCGGTAAAACGACCACCTTCTACATGGTAGCCGGCCTCGTCCCTCCCGATCGCGGACGGGTTAATTTCCTTACCAAAAACATCCCCCGCCTCCCCATGCACAAGCGGGCCCGACGTGGCATGGGTTATCTTCCCCAGGAAGAATCAATCTTCCGCAAACTCAGTGTGCAGGACAACCTCCTCGCCGTCCTCGAAACCCGCAAAGGCCTCTCCCGCAAAGACCGCATCGCACGCGCCGAACACCTCATGGAGCGCTTTGGAGTCACCCACGTTCGCAAATCGCTCGCAATGACCCTTTCCGGAGGAGAAAAACGCCGCCTCTCGCTCGCCCGTTGCCTCTGTACCGATCCCAAACTCCTTCTCCTCGACGAACCCTTCGTGGGGATTGATCCCATCGCCGTTCAGGAGATTCACAAAATCATCCGCGAGCTCCGCGACCGCGACGGCCTCGCCATTCTCATCACCGACCACCAGGTCCGTGAAACCCTTGAAATCGTGGACAGAGCCTCCCTGCTCGTCGAAGGAAAAGTCATGATCGAGGGCTCCTCCGACGAACTCGTAAACGACGAAAACGCGCGCCGCCTCTACTTCGGCAACGACTTCCGCTGGTAGAGAAGACTTTTCTCATCACCTCTCTGAAAATTGTAGCAATTTTGCGAGGCGGCTGCTAAGAGTGTAGGTAAGGTATTTAGATTACCTATTATTATGCAGACTAGAAATGCGAACCCACATGTTACCGTGACTGTCCGTCACGAAGAAATTACCGATTCACTGCGTGAATACGCCACTGAAAAAATTGAAGGGATCCACCTCGACTATCCAAAAATTATTGAAGCGCGAGCGATCCTCGATGTCGAAGGCGACCGAAGGCACAAGGCCGAAATCATCCTCTTTTGCGCCAACCATATTGTCATCGATGCCTCTAGCGAGACCGAGGACATGTATAAGAGCATCGACTTCACCGTTGCCAAAATCGCGCGCCGGATGCGCAAACACAAGACCCGCCTCCTCAAGAGTCATCGACCAAAGCGGGAGGAAACAATCAAATATCTCGACGAAAAAAACTACAAGCACGACTTCCTCGACAAACTCCCGGAAGATGTTCAGGAGGAACCGGAGCCCTTCTTTGTACACAAGGAGTCATTTCGCCTGCGCAAACTTCTGAAAGAAGATGCGATCATGGAGCTCGATCTCACTGAACGTCCCTTCGTGGTTTTTGATAATGCCCGGCGAGACGTCACTTCCATCGTGTGGCGCAAGCCTGATGGTGATTACGGCATGGTCGATATTGCTTAGCGAACCAAACCATCCTCAACGCAAAAAGGCGCCCCGTTTCCGGAGCGCCTTTTTATGATATACAGGAAAATAAGAATTACTTCTTCTTGGCTTCATCACGCTCCTTGGCGTCAGCAATCACCTTGTCGGCGATATTCTTAGGGCATGCATTGTAGTGTTCAAATTCCATGGAGAACTGGCCACGACCGGAAGTCATGGTGCGAAGATCACCGATGTAACCGAACATCTCGGAAAGTGGTGCCTGCGCTTTGATACGGATACCACCGGAAGCAGTGTCCTGACTCTGAATCATGCCGCGACGACGGTTGAGGTCACCAATAACATCACCGACGTGATCTTCAGGGGTGAAGACGTCGAGCTTCATGATCGGTTCTAAAATCTGAGCACCGGCCTTGGGCACAGACTGGCGATAGGCCGCTCTCGCAGCAATTTCAAAAGCAACAGCCGAGGAGTCAACCGCGTGGAATCCACCATCGTTGAGAGCGACTTTAAAGTCCAAACAAGGATAGCCGGCAAGAACACCCTTTTCGAGAGAGGTCTTGAAGCCCTTCTCAACTGCGGACCAGTATTCCTTTGGAACGTTACCACCGACAACGGTAGACTCGAACTGGAAACCTTCACCCGGCTCAAGCGGAGTAAGAGTGTAGTCGATTTTAGCGAACTGACCGGAACCACCAGACTGTTTCTTGTGGGTGTAGCTATCGGAAATCTCCTTGGTGATAGTCTCACGGTAAGCAACCTGTGGAGCGCCTACATTCACCTCAACTTTATGAGTCCGCTTCAGGATATCGACTTTAATATCGAGGTGAAGCTCACCCATTCCTTTAAGAATGGTCTCACCGGAATCAAGATCGGTTTCAACACGGAAAGAGGGGTCTTCCTGAATCATCTTACCCAGAGCATTACCGAGCTTCTCGGCGTTCGCCTTATCAATCGGCGCGACGGCGAGCGAGATCACGGGATCCGGGAACACCATTGGTTCGAGAGTGGCAGGCTTATCCTTGGAGCAAAGAGTGTGACCGGTCTGGACGTTCTTAAGTCCCACCAGGGCGATAATGTCACCCGCTTGGGCGCTATCGAGTTCGGTCCGGTCGTCAGCGTGCATCTCAACGATGCGGCCAACACGCTCGGTTTTCCCAGTAAAGGTATTTAGAATGGTGTCACCCTTCTTGAGTGTTCCGGAATAAATACGAGTGAAAGTCAAGGCGCCGAACTGGTCATCCATGATTTTGAACGCAAGCGAACGAAGAGGGCCATTGGGATCAACTGTCGCGAACTCTCCGGTCAATTCACCTTCGTCGTCAAATTCAGGCTCGGGATCAACTTCAAGTGGTGATGGTAGGTAATCCACAACGGCGTTGAGCACGTTTTGGACTCCTTTGTTCTTAAAGGCCGAACCGCAGAAAGCCGGGAAGAAATCGAGCGCGATCGTACCCTTTCGGATACACTTCTTAATCGTGGCAATATCAGGGATATTTCCTTCGAGGTAAGCTTCCATGACGTCGTCGTCCTGCTCAACAGCAGTCTCAATGAGTTCCTCATGATACTTCTGAGCCTTCTCCTTCAGATCATCGGGGATTTCAGTGATTTCGTAGTTCTCCGGCAGACCGGAGTCATCCCAGACATACGCCTTCATTTCGAGAACGTCGACAACACCCACGAAGGAATCCTCAAATCCAATCGGAATAGTCATGACAAGTGGCACGGCACCAAGGACGTCCTTGGTCTGCTGAACCACGCGATAGAAATCAGCTCCGATACGGTCGAGCTTGTTGACGAAAATAATACGGGCAACCTCGGAGTCGTTGGCGTAGCGCCAGTTGGTCTCGGACTGGGGCTCAACGCCACCGGATCCACAGAAAACACCGACACCACCGTCGAGAACCTTCAAAGAACGATAGACCTCAATCGTGAAGTCAACGTGTCCCGGAGTATCGATGATGTTCATGCGATGGTCATCCCAGAAACAAGTGGTGGCAGCGGACTGAATGGTAATTCCGCGCTCTGCCTCTTGCTCCATGAAGTCGGTTGTGGACTCACCGTCGTGAACCTCACCTGTTTTGTGAATCTTTCCGGTGAGCTTAAGAATACGCTCGGTCGTCGTGGTTTTTCCTGCATCCACGTGCGCGAAGATGCCGATATTACGGTATTTGCTGAGGTCTGTCATGGTAACTGTCTCGGGAAGCGCGGGTGATAAGCGCCAAAGCACCCTTTTGTCGAGTGCAGAGCGATACTTTTTCGAGTTCTTTTTAGCCTAGGCTTCGCCAAAGCGCCCCGGGTTGGCCTCTTTCCAGAGCGCCCAGCAGGCTAGAAACCCCGGGGCAAAGTCCTCGGACACCGCTTCCACCCATTGCTCAATCTGCTCCATACTGAACCACTGACCGTATTCAATCTCCACGCAGGGAAAGCGAATCTTGCCATTTGCAAGCGTCGCGTAGAGCCGAACATGCTCCCATCCGGTGTTGGCGTGAGCCCCCAATTTGCCGACCTCCCGGATGTCGTGATCAGCAAGTCCCAGTTCCTCTTCCAACTCCCGGGCAGCACAGACATCGTATTCCTCGCCAGCATCGACATGCCCCGCGGCACTGGAATCCCACAATCCGGGACACTTGTCCTTCAGACGGGACCGTTTTTGAAGAAAGATCTCTCCATGTTTGTTGAAGGCAAAAATATGCACCGCGCGATGCAATAAGCCATCACGATGAATGACATCACGACGCTCGCTACCGACCACCTGATCATTCTCATCGACAACTGCGAGCATTTCACCAGCGCCCTGCCCTTCTTCCTTCTCAAAATAGGGATCCGCCAATCGGGTCAAGGCTACCCACTCGTCCAAACTGAGCTCCTCCGCTCTTGCCGTTGGGCTCAAATCCAGCTTCTCACAAGCCTCTTCCCAATTAGTTCCATCCGGCAGATTCTTCCTAAGCTGCTTCCGCCGCTGTGCAAATCCCCTCCTCACCAACTCATCAAACAAACGACGATCATGCACCGGCAATTCGGCCTGGCGGGGCTCGAGTGTCATCACCGTGGAATCGATCAAGGGCTGTGGATAAAAACAACTCGGCGGCACCACCTTAACCCGCTCGCCCTGCCATTCGCACTGCATCCGCAATGTCAGAACTCCGTAGTCCTTGCACTTCGGTCCCGCTAAAATTCGGTCGATCATTTCCTTCTGCAACATCAGCACCGCCTTCACAAATGGTGACGGGCCCTTCAGGAAATTCCGTAAAATCGCACCGCCTGCCGAGTAGGGAAGATTCCCCAATAGCTTCACCCGTTTGTGCGCAAAGAATCGTCGCGTATCAATTCGCACCGCGTCATGGCAGACCACTTCCACCTCCGCATGATCAGAAAAACGCTTCGTTAAATATTCCGCCAGCCGTTTATCGAACTCCACTAAGACAATTCGGCCAACCTTCCCGACCAAATGCTCCGTCAACGCGCCGGTTCCCGGCCCCACTTCCACCACAGTGTCATCCGGTTTTGGATCGAGTTGATTGACGATCCATTCGGCGGTATTTTGGTCAACGAGAAAGTTCTGCCCCAATTTGCGCGAGGGAATCACCCCCACGCTTGCCAGGACTTCTTTAAGTTCGGTAGCCGTCACACCTGTTCTTTCAATTGCCCGAGGCAACATTGTCCACTAAATTCCCTCCACCAGATGACTCTTGCCACCGCAGTCACCCTCTTTCGGCTCATTCTTGTCCCGGTATTTGCGTGGCTTGCCATCGAATACGGCAAAACCGTCGAGCAAGGTAACCCCCACGAGGAACTTCGCTGGCTTGCCGTCATTACCTACATCACAGCCGCAGCTTCCGATGGCATCGATGGCTGGGTAGCCCGACGCTACGATCAAAAATCGCTCACAGGCGCGATTCTCGACCCGCTCACCGACAAAGCGCTTCTGCTGACAGGAATCATCACCCTAAGCCTCGTCGAATGGGGACAGGATTGGCATCTTCCCCTCTGGTTCGTTATCCTAGTCATCCTTCGGGACATTGAAATACTCGGCGGGATCATCATCCTCTATTCCATCAACGGCAAGGTTCCCATCAGACCACACTGGACCGGTAAAGTCTGCACTGTCACTCAAATGGTCGCCCTTGGCTGGGTGATGCTCAAGCTCTTCGACATCTCTCCGGTCTATCCCACCATTATTGCGACCATCTTCACGGTATGGTCCGGATACGCCTACTACATGATGGGCTACCGCCAATTGCCAAAGAATGCCGCAAGGGCTTGAAATCCTGAATTGTTGCTTCACTCTCGCGCTGTGCCATTCCTTGAGCTCCAAGATTTAAAGACGCACTTCCCCGTTTTGGGCGGAGGCTTGCTCTCAA
>NHEN01000085.1 GCA_002172625.1 Verrucomicrobiaceae bacterium TMED86
CGCCGAACTTGCCGACTGTATGACCGAGTATCCCCAAGTGCTCGTCAATATGCCCGTCAGTCAAAAACCTCCCCTCCAAGAAGTCCCCGAAATAATGGCTGCCATCGAAACAGCCAATCAAACTCTCGGAGACAACGGCCGCACTCTGGTCCGCTATTCCGGAACCGAAAAAAAACTCCGCGTCCTCGCCGAGGCCAAAGACGCCATCCTTGCCCAATCTCTCAACACCACCATCGTGGCCGCCGCTACCAAAGCCATCGGCTAACGTGTGGCGATGGCTTGCAGCCGCCAAGCCAATCCCTTCAAATCAATGTCACTCTGGCCCCTCCCAAGCTCTCACGACGAACTCCACGTCGCCGGTCGCCACCTCTCCGAATGGGAAACCGCCCTCGGCGAGTTCTTCTCTCCAAAATTCCCCTGGGATCTCCTCGACATCAACGAAAAGATTATGGCCTCCATCACCGACTGGCCCGGACAGGACACCATCCAGATGGGAGAAGGCGCCGAAGTCATTGTTGGCGAAGGGACCAAAATCCTCCCCGGAGTCTTCATCGAGGGACGCATCATCATCGGAAAGAACTGCAAGATCGGCCCCAACTGCTATCTCCGTGGCTCCACGAGCATCGGCGACAACTGCCACGTCGGCCAAGGCGTCGAAATCAAAAACTCCATCCTCTGCGACGGCGCTTCCGTCGGTCATCTCAGCTACGTCGGCGACAGCTACATCGGTCCCAAGGCCAACTTCGGAGCTGGAACCATCACCTCCAACCTCCGCCACGATGGAACCAATCATCGCTCCACCGTCGCAGGCAATCTCGTCGACACCGGTCGCCGAAAGTTCGGCGCCATCATCGGCGCCGACGTTCACACCGGCATCAATACCTCCCTCTACCCCGGTCGCAAACTCGGCCCGGGCACCTCCACCCTCCCCGGCGAAATCGTTAGTCACGACATTCACGAATCTTAAATCATGTGCGGCATCGTAGCATACACCGGCATACGCCCGGCTCTTCCCATCCTCATCAGCGGTCTCAAACGACTCGAATATCGCGGCTACGACTCCGCCGGTATCGCCGTCGAAACCAAAGACCAAATCGTCATTCGTAAAAGCAAAGGCAAGGTCAAGGAACTCTCCGGCCTCCTCGGCGAAGACGAAACCGACCTCGCGGAATCGAATTGCGGCATCGCCCACACCCGCTGGGCCACCCACGGACCACCAACGACCAAGAACGCGCACCCACACGCAGGTGGAAAAAACGGCATCGCTCTCGTTCACAATGGCATCATTGAAAACCATCGTGCCCTCCGCGATAAACTCACCGCTGCCGGATACCTCTTCCTTTCCGAAACCGACACCGAAGTCCTCGCCCACCTCGTCGACTCTCTCTACCAAGGCGATCTCCTCGATGCAGTCATCGCCGCGCTCAAAGAAGTCGAAGGAACGTTCGGCATTGCCTGCATGGCCCACGCCGAACCCGGCACTCTCATCGTGGCCCGTCGCGGCTCGCCCATCGTTCTGGGAGTCGGAGAAAACGGCACCATCGTCGCCTCTGATGCCTCGGCGATCATCAAACACACCCGTCAGGCCATCTACCTCGACGATAACGACGTAGCCCAAATCAAAGGAAGCGAACTCGATATCCGCTCACTCGATGCCGGCTCCGTTTCCCGTCAACCCGCCGAAATCGACTGGTCCGCCGACGCCGCTGAAAAAGGAGGCTACGAACACTACATGCTCAAGGAAATCTTCGAGC
Organism: Verrucomicrobiaceae bacterium TMED86; assembly: GCA_002172625.1. GTDB lineage: Bacteria > Verrucomicrobiota > Verrucomicrobiia > Verrucomicrobiales > Akkermansiaceae > SW10. The sequence goes on from NHEN01000085.1 coordinate 1,755, forward strand.
AACCCGAGTCCATCCGAAACACCCTGCGCGGCCGCCTCGATTCCAATCGTGGCAACGCCCTCCTCTCCGGGCTCAACCTCAACCCGCGCGAACTTGCCGAACTCCACCGCGTCCTCATCGTCGGTTGCGGCACCTCCATGAATGCCGGCCTTGTTGGAGAATACGCCATCGAAGACTTTGCCGGAGTCCTTGCCGAGGTCGAACAAGCGGCCGAGTTCCGATACCGCAACCCCATCGTCAACTCCTCCGACCTCGTCGTCGCCATTTCCCAATCCGGCGAAACCGCCGACACCCTCGCCGCCGTGCGCGAGGCCACCGACAAGGGTGCTCTCGTCTCCGGCCTCGTCAACACCGTCGGGTCCACCATCGCCCGTGAAACCGGCCGAGGCGTCTACCTCCACGCCGGCCCCGAAATTTCAGTGGCTTCCACCAAGGCCTTCACCTCTCAAGTCTCCGTCCTCCTCATGATGGCTCTCAAGTTCGCTCGCAGCAGACGAATGTCACGCGACGCCGGATGCCAGTTCGTGAAGGAAATCAAAGCCATCCCCGGCCTCGTCGAACGCGTTCTCGAACAAAACGACGCCATCGCCAAGGTCGCTGAACGCTACCTTGATCAAACCAGCGCTTTCTTCATTGGCCGCGGCTATATGTATCCCGTTGCCCTTGAGGGAGCCCTCAAACTCAAAGAGATCTCGTATATCCACGCCGAAGGTTATCACGCCGCCGAACTCAAGCACGGCCCCATCGCTCTTTTAGAGAAAGACGTTCCCGTCATCGCCCTCTGCAACGATGGCCCCGGCAAAGACAAAACCCTTGGCAACGTCGCCGAGTGCCAGGCCCGCGACTCCCGCGTCTTGGGCATCGTGACCGAAGGAGACAGCGAAGCCATCGCCACCGTCGACGATCACATCACCGTTCCCGCCTGCCCTCTCCACACTGCCGTCGTCCCCAGCACCGTGGCCCTCCAACTCCTCTCCTACCACATCGCCCGCCTCAAAGGCTGCTCCATCGACCAACCCCGAAACCTCGCCAAGTCGGTCACCGTGGAATAACACCCCGGGAATGCCGAGCTCCAGCTCAACACTCGTCCAGCAAGAAACATCGCCAAATCCATCACCGTAGAATAGAAACACCGGTCATGAAAAAAATTCTCATTCTCACCGCCCTCCTTTCTTTCACTTCCCAACTCTCTGCGGAGGATAAGGTCATCAAACTGTTCAACGGCAAAGACCTCAAAGGTTGGCATTCCGATGTTCCGGCTGCTGACAAGAACCCCGACATCAAGCCCAGCTTCATCGCGCGAGACGGCATGCTCGTCAGCCTTGGAAAACCCGGCGGTCACCTCATCACCGACGCTTCCTACGAGAACTATCGCCTCGAACTGGAATACCGCTTCGCCGCCAAGCCTGGCAATTGCGGGGTCCTCGTTCACTCTTCCACTCCCCGCGCGCTCTACGAAATGTTCCCGGCCTCCATTGAAGTGCAAATGCATCACACCAATGCTGGAGATTTCTGGTGTATCGACGAGAACATCGAGGTCCCCGACATGGAGAAACGACGTCCGAAAGGAAAGAACCAAAAGTGGGGCGGCAAGAAAGGCGACTCCCGCCGCATTCTCAACCTCACCGACGGCTCCGAAAAGCCCGTCGGCGAGTGGAACAAAATGGTCATCGAATGCCAGGGCGACGAAGTGAAAGTCTGGGTCAATGGCGACTTCGTCAACCACGGCAAAAAGTGCACTGTTTCCAAAGGCCAAATCGCGGTGCAAGCCGAGGGAGTGGAAGTTGAATTCAAAGGCCTCACCTTGCAGAAGCTTGCGAAGAAGTAGAGCCGCCCATTTGAACAATGCGTTTTGACATTCCGTCGGCATTTCTTGATTCAATCACGTCGCTGCCTGCGCGTATTTTCGTTCCTTGAATAGCTGGAACACTGGGAATCTTCACCCCGTCACTAAACAAAAACCATCAAGCAGCCCAAAAGGGCTGTGGCATTCGTGCGACAGCCCTTTCTTACGCCAGGACGCGGCGTACTGCCTCCGGATAGATGCGATGCTCCTCCAACTGGATTCTGGCATGCAGACTCTCCGGGGTATCATCTGGCAGGACCGGCACTCTGGCCTGAAGAATCACCTCCCCGGTATCCACCCCGGCGTCAACATAGTGCACGGTACAGCCAGACTCGCTTGCTCCATCCTCGACCGCCTGCACCCAGGCCTCTTTTCCGGGATATTTCGGCAGAAGGGACGGGTGGATGTTCAGAATCCGATCGGCAAACGCACCCAAGAGAGGCTCTTTAACGATCCGCATGAAACCCGCGAGACAAACGAGATCGATTCCGTCGAGCCGATTCAAGATCCGCCCACACAATTCTCCCCCCGTCACCACATCGTGTGCGATCCCAGCTCTCTCCGCCTTTTCCAAAATACCCGCCCCTACCTGATCTGAGATCACCAGCACAATTTCTCCCCCCAGATCTTCGGCCTTCAACAGAGCCTGAAAGTTCGATCCCGTTCCGGACCCCAATACAGCGATACGCTTCATTGGATCGACGCTAACGGATTCTCGGCCGATTTCACTCCTTGATTTATATTATCACACCGCCACGAAACACCTTGTCGGCACGGAACCCGGGATGATTGAGAAAGACTCCCAAGTATAAATACCTTTTGCGAACTGTGAAGACCTTGCCATCATAACAGGTGATCATCACCCTCTCCGACATCGAAAACATGGAGAAGCTGGAGCGAGTCCAGTTTGCCACCACTCTTCCCGGCCCCAAGCCAATCTGCCTCGTTGGCACCCGCTCTGCCTCTGGTTTCACAAATCTCGCGCCCTTTTCAAGCATCACACATTTAGGATCATACCCCATTCTCATCGGGATGGTGACGCGCCCCGACACCGCAGAGCGCCACACCCTGGCAAACATCCTGGAAACCGAAAGTTGGACCCTCAATCACGTAACAGACAAAACTTTAGAACAAGCTCACCAATGTGCTGCGCGCTACGCAGAGGATGTTTCAGAGTTTTCGGCTACTGGACTCACTGAGCTTTCCCACCCGGGAATCACAGCTCCTTTTGTAGCGGAGTGCCCGATCCGATATGCTCTCAGCTTGGAGGAAATTGTTGATATCCCATCGAATGGAACAAAGCTTATCGTTGGGCGGGTTCGGCTCGTTGACATCCCGGATGGCTCCTACTCACCCGACGGCAGCATTTGTCTCGCCAGTCAGGAGTCACTCGCATCAACCGCACTAGATACCTACTTCCGAATCTCAAAACACAAGCGTCTTCCTTACGCAAAGCCATGATTACGGCCTACCAAGGAGCTCTTGTTGCAGATGCCTTTGCTATGCCGGTACATTGGTATTATGACCGCACGGCTCTGGATGCCGATTACCCGGACCTTAAGGAATACCGCGCTCCCCTTGCACAACATGCCGGAAGTATTCTTTGGAGATCCAGCTACGAACCACTGAACGAAAAAGGAGACATCCTTCATGACCAAGCCCAATACTGGGGACAACGCGGCATACACTATCATCAAAATCTCGTCGCCGGTGAGAACACGGTAAACTTCAAGCTCGCTCATGAACTTTATCACCAAGTCAACGAGCAGGGTCATTATTCCGAGGACAATTGGCTCGAACTCTTCATCACTAAAATGCTCACCCCCGGCTGGCACCGGGACACCTACTTGGAGGAATACCATCGGGGATTCTTCACCCGCTACGCTCAAGGGAAAGCAGCCCGGAAATGCGGCATTAAAGATGAACATATCGGCGGACTTGCCCAAGTCCCAGCTTTGGTCGCCGCACTCGAAGGCCACTCAAGAGAAGACATCAGGCAACACGTCAAAAGGCACGTCACCCTGACCCATCGACACTCAAACGTCCTTCGGGCCGCGGATTGCCTGACCCGCCTTCTCTTGGACCTGTCCGAGGGGGTTGCCTTGCGCGAAGCCATCAAGCTTTCAGCAGGCGATTGGTTCTCCACACGGAAAGCCTCGCGCTGGGCGGATCGTCCGGACCGAGTCATTATCGGAAAGATTCTTAGCCCGGCCTGCTACATCGATCAATCTTTCCCGGCTGCTCTCTATCTTGCTTGGAAATATCATGATGACTTCACCGCCGCCATTACCGCCAACGCCTTGGTTGGTGGCGATAGCTGCCATCGAGGTGCCGTAGTGGGCGCGCTTGTTGGATTCACTCATCCAGCTGAAGTGGAACGTTGGGCGCTGGGGTTATCGGGAGAGCCATAAAGGGCGGAAAAAAACTCACCTGAGATAGCGACCTCTTTCCACGAGTTTCCCTTGCGGAAGCACGGGAGGAGAGGCATCAATCCCCATGCCTGACTCCTCTCCTCTTCCTGTCCTCATTGTTGGCGCCGGACTTTCTGGTCTGGCATGCGCCGTGACTCTTCATGAGGCAGGAATCCCGGTGCAAGTATTTGAAGCCAGCGATGGAGTCGGGGGCCGCGTTCGCACAGACCAGATCGATGGCTTTCTTCTTGATCGAGGTTTTCAAGTATATCTCAGCGCCTATCCGGAGGCGGGAAAGCTCCTTGATCTCGAAGCTCTCAACCTCCACCCGTTCGAACCGGGAGCCCTCGTCTTTAACGGTTCAAACATCCACCGCGTCATGGATGTCTTCCGTCGTCCCACCGCGATGATTGAAAGCGCTCTGGCGCCTGTGGGCACTTTCATGGACAAAGTTCGCGTCGCTCTTCTCCGCTTCCGAAGCCTCGGCAGCAGCGAAACAGAAATCGCAGCCAGATCAGATCAACAAACCAAATCGTTCCTCCAAAAATTTGGCTTTAGCGAAAATATGATCGAGGGATTTTTTAGCGCCTTTTATGGCGGAATTTTTCTCGAACGAGACCTCCGCACCTCCAGCCGAATGTTCGAATTCACCTTTAAGATGTTTAGCCAAGGCAGTGCGACTCTCCCTGCCGCCGGCATGGGTGCGATCCCTCTTCAACTTGCAAAGCGCCTCCCGCCTCAAACGATTAGGATCCGCTCAGCCATTGCCTCGGCAACCCCCGATACTCTGAGCCTTCCTTCGGGCGAGGAAATCCTGGGGCGTCAGGTCGTGATCGCAACCCAAGCACCTCAAACAGCCAGACTCGTCCCGGGATTTGCCGCAAAAGAGCCAGCCTGGAGATCTGTCACCAACGTCTACTTCCACTCAGAAAAATCACCACTCAACGAGGCAATTATCGCCCTCAACACCAGCGGAGAAGGACTGGTCAACAATGTCTGCGTCATTTCAGACGTAGCACCCGACTACGCACCCAAAGGTCGGTCTCTTATCTCCGTCTCCCTCCTTGGAATCCACAAAAAGCCAGACATTCCCAACGCGGTCAAAGAAGAACTCTACTCGTGGTTCGGTGAGCAGACCCGCGATTGGAAACATCTCCGCACGGATCTCATCAAACACGCACTTCCAGAACAGGGTCCGGGGCTTAAATCTCCCGGGCATCTCTTCATCGACGGAATGCACATCTGCGGAGACCACACCTCCAGCGCATCCATCGAAGGAGCAATCACTTCCGGAATTAAGACCGCGGAGGCAATCATAGCAGGACAATGAGAGGGCTCTCTATCCCGCTGCACCCCGACTTCTGATCCCGCTATGGTAGGCCACCTCAGAGTGGTTCCATTATCTTAAAGCTCTGATTCGAGATTCGATCTTTTTCCAGAACCCAAAGAACCCCGCGGTCGCAAGCGATTGAAATTCATCATCCTCTCCCCGACTCAACAGAACGAGACGAACGTTGGCTTTTTCCAACGCTTTTTCAATTTCGGCTAGCTGATCATTCAGCACCCCAATCTCGGGGCGATAGGCGATGATTTGGGCTAACTTGTTTTTCTCAGCCCAAGCAAGCAGGTCGGTGATCGGAGCGCGTTCGATGCAATGCCCGGTCAACCGGGACTCAACATCGTCGAGAGCCTCTCTGAGCCATTGCGCCTTTACCTCCGAGGCGGGAAGATCTTCCGAGAGAAACACCTCATGGCATTTCGGATCCACACTAAGGTCGTCAGAATGTAGCCAGAAGCCACTCACGAGAGATGGGTCTACCTCGAGAAGTTTATAGGTCGATTTTTGTATTTCAGGGCGAATGAATACAGATGCTCGAAGGCCCTGACAATTAGCGAGCAGCTCAAGCCCACCCTCTCTCCCACACAATAAATCAGGGTGTAGGAATTTTTCAATATTGGCAGGTCGCGCGAGGTAAATCTTCCCCCTTGTTTGCAGGCCGGCCACCCATCGCCATGAAAGTGTGTTCGAAGCAGGATCGGCATCTAGGAGGTGTTGATAGAAGAAATCCGCTCCCAATTGCCAGGGAAGCCCCATCGCGTGAATCCAATATCCCGCAAACCACATCCGGGCATGATTATGAAGGTAACCGGTCTCCACCAATTCATGGGCGAAATCATTCATAATCTCCACCTCTCCTTCACCGGCCATGACCTTCTGCGCCACCTCACAAACCTCCAGTGCATCGAGATCACGAAGATAGTCGGTCCAGACTTGGGGCCGGAGGGCGAGCCAGCTTTTCCAATAGCGCCGCCAGTAGACTTCCTGGAGAAATTTTTCGACGGTAGAGAATGCGTAACGATGTAAAATGTGCTTTGCCACTTCGGTCTCCGTGATCAAGCGATGCCTAATAGCCGGGCTGAGGCGGGAGACATTTTGGTGACCCGGGACGACATGATTACGATCCCGACCATAGCGCGAGGCCGTCTTTTCAAATTCCACCAGCCGGTCCAATGCCGCTTCACGAGTAGACGGAAAAACACTAGAGTTGATCCAAAAATCGGTCTGCATTGTCTCGGTGAAGTTGACGTTTCGCCTGATCCATTCGGTTGAGCATATGTCCCATTTGTGACATCCGGTGATTCTTAAGAAAGACGTCCTGATAATCTGCCACGAAGCACCAAAAGAGCCCGTCCCAAACCTCGCACCACGGACCCTTCTTATAGTCGGACATCTTACGAATATAATTGGAACCGGAAAGATAAGGCTTGGTCGTAAAAATCCCGCCATCGGCAAATTGACTCATCCCGTAAACATTGGGCACCATCACCCAGTCGTAGGCGTCAACAAAGAGTTCCATAAACCATTTGTAGACCTCCTTCGGATGGATGCGGCAGAGCAACATAAAATTGCCCAATACCATAAGCCGCTCAATATGGTGGCAATAACCATCTTCCAAAACGCGGCGGATCGTTTCATCAACGGGATCAATTCCGGTCGTCCCATCGTAGAAGGCCCGCGGCATCTCACGGTCAAAGCCCCAAAAGTTTCCGTTGCGCTCAACCACTCCATGCTGGGAGTACATTGCACGCATGAACTCCCGCCATCCGATTATTTGGCGCACAAAGCCCTCGACCGTGTTCATCGGGACCTTGTGTTCCCTGGCAAATTCCAGCGCCTCCGCAATGACCTCATTAGGGGTGATGAGTCCAATATTTAAAACTGGCGTCAGGACACCGTGAAACATGATGCGATGCTCACTATGGATTGCGTCTTCGTAGTCTCCAAAGAGGTGAAAGCGCTCGGTGAGAAACCCTTGCAGCCATTTTTTAGCGCCCACCCGATCCACCGGATAAGCAAAGCCGTGGCTCCGGCCCAGAGCTTTTGGAAAATTCTGAGCAACATAACTTTGCGCCTCCTCCACGGAGCGGTTGGGAACTTCCGCCGGCGGTTCGGGAACCGACTGGGACTTGGGGAGCTTTTTTCGATTCTCTTCATCAAAGGACCACTTGCCACCCATCGGAGTCTCCGAATCTTCCATGAGAATATTCAACCGCTTGCGCTGCGCCTTATAAAAATTCCCCATTAAAGGCCTTTTTTTGCCTCCAAGCACCCCATCCAGCCAGTCGTCCGGACTGAGAAAATTCGGCGATGGCACCTGCCTCAATTCGATCCCATGTTTCTCGGCATAACGTCGAAGCCGCTTGCTCAGGAGATCATCAACCGGATCGCAAAAATGAAGGACATTCAAATCCCCCCCCAGATCCAACACCCCACGGCACTCTAAATAGTGAACGACAAATCCCTGATCCTCCAATTCTGCCTGATAGCTCTTCATGGAGGCCCGATGCAGTATCAGCTTCTTCCGGTGAAGATCGAGCGGCCAGTGGCTGTCTCGACCGAACATGAGCGAGTCCTCCAAAAGCCAAACCGGACGATCTGTGCTGAGCGCGGGGTGGTCTTCGAAGAGTTGATGAGGAAAAACGAGGCTAACTTCCATTTTGACCAGAGGTTCGGAAGGCTTGCGATTTTGTCGAACGATTATTTTCACCCGAGTGCGGCCAGAGCATCTGGTGGGAGCTCACTTGATAGGCCAGACCATTGCAAAGCAGCTAAATTTACAGGTGCGCTTTTCGTTCGCTACGCTATTATTGCGCCGTGAGCACCAAGGCAACACTCGTCCCCGACGCAAACGGACACTTCGGTCAATTCGGCGGCTGCTTCGCCCCGGAAACCTTGATGACCCCGCTCGACGAGCTCAGCCTCGCCTACGAGCAGGCGAAAGCCGACCCTGAATTCCAACGCGAACTCGATGACCTCCTGCACAACTACTGCGGGCGTCCTACTCCCCTCTACTTCGCCGAACGCTGGACCGAGCAACTCGGCGGCGCGAAAATCTACCTCAAGCGAGAAGACCTCCTCCACACCGGCGCCCACAAGATCAACAACGCCATCGGACAAATCCTCCTCGCCAAGCGTCTCGGCAAAAAACGCATCATTGCGGAAACCGGAGCAGGACAACACGGCGTCGCAACCGCCACGGTCTGCGCTCGCTTTGGCATGGGATGCACCGTTTACATGGGAGCAGTCGATATGGAACGTCAGGCTCTCAACGTCACCCGCATGCGACTCATGGGAGCCAAGGTCGTTCCCGTGACTGCCGGGCAAGCCACTCTCAAGGAAGCCGTTAACGAATCAATGCGCGACTGGGTCGCCACCGTCGACGACACCCATTACATCCTCGGTTCCGCCCTCGGACCACATCCCTTCCCCATGATGGTGCGTGACTTTCATCGCATCATCGGCGTGGAGGCCCGAGAGCAAATCCTTGCCAAAGAAAACCGCCTACCCAATCTCCTCGTCGCCTGCGTCGGGGGTGGCTCAAATGCCATGGGGCTCTTCCATCCCTTCGTCGGCGATGAAGACGTTGCGATGATCGGTGTGGAAGCCGGAGGCGAAGGGATCCTTCCCGAAAAACACGCCGCCCGATTCCAGGGAGGAAAACTCGGCGTTCTCCAGGGATCGAAAACCTGGCTCCTCGCCAACGACGACGGACAAATCGAACTAACCCACTCCGTGAGCGCCGGCCTCGACTACGCCGCCGTCGGTCCCGAGCACGCCTACCTCCAGGACATCGGTCGCGCCGAATATACCTACGCCACCGACGACGAAGCCCTCGCCGCCTTCCGTGAGCTGGCTTACACCGAGGGCATCATCCCCGCTCTCGAGTCCTCCCATGCCATGGCGCACGTTTCCAAAGTGGCTGGCTCTATGAGCAAAGACGACATCATCATTGCCAACCTCTCCGGCCGCGGTGACAAGGACGTCGAACAGGCCTCGAAGTTCCTCCTCGATCTCGAGGGCGGATCATAAGAAGTTGGTCCCGGTCGTCCATTCACTGACCAGCGGGTTGGAGCACGCCCCGGCTCTCAGTGACGATGGCTGAAAACCGTAGCCAAATTCGATCCATTTTCTGGAACCTACCACCAGAAAGCCCTCAAAGATCCGCCCTGCCAGGATTCCAAAAATGTGATTTTCTCCCTCCACAGAACCTCAAGGCCCCCGCTAAAACCGGCATTTTGAGGCAAAACTACGAATTTCACAAAAAATCCCACGATTGGTTGACAAGCATGTCCTGATCGCTAGTCTCCGCGTCCCGCGTCCTCCGAGGGTGCTTTCTTTCCAAATCTTACTTTTTTTACGGCCATGAAAATGACTTACCAGCCTTCCAAGCGCACTCGCAAGAAGCAACATGGATTCCGTGCCCGCATGGCCACCAAGGCTGGCCG
>NHEN01000086.1 GCA_002172625.1 Verrucomicrobiaceae bacterium TMED86
ATCAGGGAAACTTTTTTTCGAGCAAGGGGAATACTCTCGATGGTGTTCCGGTGAAGCCTCCGAGCAATGAAAAAGGCTACTACACGACGACCGCAACAGCGGATCACGCGATTTCGTGTCTGGAGGATCATGGGAAGAACCATGCCGGGAAGCCCTTCTTTCATTATCTGGCATTCATCGCGCCCCACTTTCCGCTGCATGCGTTGCCCCAGGATATCGCGAAATACCGCGATGCCTATTTGGCGGGTTGGGATGAGATGCGGAAGAAGCGCTTTACCCGTCAGAAGGAGATGGGTCTCATCAATACCGAGTTGTCAGATCTCGAGGAAAAGGTCGGACCACCGTATCATTTTCCGGAGGCATTGAAAAAGTTGGGACCGGGCGAGGTGAATCGGCCTCTCCCGTGGAAAGATCTCAATGACGAACAGCGGCGCTTTCAAGCAACCAAGATGGCGATTCATGCCGCGATGGTGGATCGCATGGATCAGGAAATCGGGCGTGTGATCGCGCAGCTCAAGAAAATGGGACAATTTGAAAATACCCTGATCTTCTTTGCATCGGACAACGGAGCGAGCGCGGAGATCATGGTGCGCAATGGCGGGCACGATCCTAAGGCGCCTCCTGGGAGCGCGGCGAGCTATCTTTGCCTGGGACCGGGATTTTCGAGTGCCTGTAATACGCCGTTTCGCCGTCATAAGGTGTGGGTTCACGAAGGCGGCATTGCCACCCAACTCGTGGTGCATTGGCCGAAGGGGATCAAAGGCAAGAATGAGATTCGTCATACGCCGGGGCATCTTATCGATATTGCTCCGACGATTTTTGATTTGCTCGGAGTGGAAGCCCCAGCAGATTGGAAGGGCGAGAAGCGTCCTCCCCTGCCGGGCAAGAGTCTGGCTCCGGTTTTCGAGAAAGATCAGGACGTCGAGAGAGATGTCCTTTGGTGGAATCATGAAGGACACCGGGGAATCCGCATTGGAGATTGGAAGCTCGTGGCAGCAAAAAACGATCCCTGGGCTTTGTATGATCTCCGGACGGATCGCGCGGAGGAAAATGATCTTTCTAAAAAGGACTCGAAAAAAGCGAAGGACCTCGAGAATCGTTGGCTCAGTGAGCAGAAGGCTATGATCGAATTGGCCAAAAAAACGGCATCCAATCGCAAGGGGAAACGAAAGAAGAAGTAAGTTGGAAGAGTGGAAGAATCTCTCTGGCTTGGTGGAAAGTCACGAGACTCGAGCTGACCATGACGGTGTAAGCGACGCCTTCATTTACTCCGTCCTCGCTTTTTGAGATAGTCCAGAAGGTGCACTTGATTGTCCTCGACCAGCACGTGGTGACGAACGAAAAATCCTTCGAGCAGGATGATGTCGTTCATGTGGTAAAGAATGGCAAAATATCCCCTGAATAAAAAGGCACGATGGGTGCTTCCTAAGCCGTGAATCATGTGCTTCACTCCGCTCTCCTTTATGAGTGAAGAAACTCCACAGACTCCCGACAACGACGGGGCTCTTGATCTGTCCGGATTGAATTTCGGCCCTGCGTGGGCACGTGATGATACGGAATCGAAGTCCCTTAAAAAATTTAAAGACCGTGGCGACCGGGGTGATTCCCGTGATCGTGGTGGTCGACGAGATAATCGCGGTGGCGGTGGTGGGCGTCGTGAATATCGTGGCGGCGGAGGAGGTGGCGGCCGTGATCAACGAGGAGGTGGCGGAGGCTTCAAAGGTAAAGGCCGTGGTGATCGACGTGATGACCGGGACAATCGTCGTCCCCAGCGTCAGGAAGTAGAACCACCCGAAGGAGTGAGTCTCAAGATCATGCCATCCGAGGAGAGCCTTGATCTCTTGGCCAAGCAGGTCGCCGATACCGGACGCACCTTTTCCGTGTTCGATTTGGCAAAAGTTCTTTTGCAGAAGCGTGATCGCTTCCGTGTGATTTTTGAATCCCCCGAGAAAAAGTATTTCCGTTGTCGGGAAGACAATTCGCTTTGGTTGTCTAAAGATGAAGCAATTCGACATCTTTGGCGTGGCGAGTGGCGAAAGAAGTATTACTCCGAAGTGAAAACCGAGGGCGAAGCTCCCAAGGGAAGCTTTTCCTCTGTGGCCCGTTGCGGCATCAGCGGAGAATATCTCGGACCACCAAACTACCACGGCTATCAGCAAAATATCGCGACCCTTCATCGTGAGCGCTTCGGCCACATGTCACTCGACAACTACAAGGCCAAGGTCCGTATGGAGCATGGCGAGGAAGCGGTCGAAGCCTGGTTGGACAGCATGAAAACTGTCACCAAGTGGAAGGTTGGCACTGGCGAAGAAGAGGTAGTCGCCGAAGAAGTGCCCGCCGAAGCTGCGGCTGAGGAAGAGAAAACGGAAGAGGCTCCTGCTGCAGAAGAAACAACAACAGAAGGAGCACCCGCTGCCGAGGACGCGACCGCAGAAGAGAGCCCGGCTGAAGACGCTACTCCGGAAGAGCCCGAAGTCGAAGCTGAGGAAGCCCCTGCTGTGGAAGAAGCCCCGGCTGTGGAGGAAGCCCCGGCTGTGGAGGAAACTCCGGCTGTGGAGGAAACTCCCGGCGAAGAGAGGCCTCCTGCCGAAGCTGAACCCGAAGCGTCTGCGGAGGAAGAGCTCTTGGCTGACTCCCGTGAGGTCGAACGTCATTTTTCGGAGAGCTTTTTTGAAAAGGCCTTCGAGGAAACCAATCGTGCCTGGGTCATGGGGGACATTGCTGGAAATCTTCTTTCTCCGGGAATGCTGACCTTGCTGAAGCGCACGGTTGCTGAGGAAAAGCGTTACCCTGCCAATCTCATGCCTCTGGTGTGTCGCCAGCTTTCCGGTCGTCACGTCGCAGTCTTTAAGTGGAAAAAGAAGCTCAAGGTTGGTCCTTCCCGGCCTCATGCCGTCTCTGCCGAGACTCCGCTCGCGGAACGCCCACAAGCCATTATCAATTTCCTGGAGAGTAATTCCGGGAAGCAATTGAAAGATCTTTGGGACGCTTTACTGCCTAAAAATGCCACTGATGAAGTGAAGCACGAATGGTTCCACGATCTTCACTGGCTTCTTAATCAAGGCCACGCCATTTTGCTTTCCGATACCACACTGCATCTCTCCAAGCCAGGGGGTGACCCCGCTCCGGCAAAGAAAAAGAGTGCTTCCACAAAAGGATCGAAAGCCAAAGCGCCCGTCGTGGAGGATTCAGAGGCAAAAGAAGAGCCGAAGATTGAAGCGCCCGCCGAAGAAACTGCCGGACCTACAGAAAAGCCAAAGGCTGAAGAAAAGGTGGAAGAGGCTCCGGCTGAAGAAGCGCCCAAGACGGATGAATCACCAGAGCCAGCTCCTGCGGAGGAGAAGGAGTCAACCGACGAACCAGCTGAAGAGGAAAAACCTTCTGGCGAATAAAATTCTCAATTAATATTTCAGGACCGCGTTCTTTTTGAAAAGGACGCGGTCTTTTTTGTGCCACGATAGAGTCTGCTTCAGGGCAACCTTACACTCGATATTTTTGTTCAACTGTTCAACTGTTCAATTTTGGCTCACGTGTCCTATAACCGGGCTGCAGGCCGGGAGTCGTACGCCTCCGGAGACGAATTGCTCGTCGACTTTTTCCATGGAGGCTTCGGTCTCCAATGGAGTTTTTAAGAATCTTACATCGCCTGGTCTGCGCTGCGCATCATGATGTCGTTGATCTCGACGTCAGGTGGGGAAGTGAGGACGTGGAGAGCACTGGCGGCGATGGATTCAGGGGTGAGCATTTGGATGCTCTCGCGGGTTTGCTTGAGCTGGTCTTCGCGGCCGGCGAAGTATTTGTCGAGAAGCGGGGTGTCGACGAAGCCGGGGGAGAGAGTGCAGACGCGGACGGATGAGCCTGCGGTTTTTAATTCGGCACGGAGGGCTTCGCTGACGGCGCGGACTGCAAATTTGGTGGCGGCGTAGAATCCTCCAGTGGGCGGAACGCGGTGCCCGGACATGGAAGAGAGATTTAGAATCTGCCCGCTGTTTTCGGGGAAAAGGGGAAGGGCTAACTGGCAGCAAAGGCTGAGGGCGTGCACGTTGACCTGCCACATTTCTTCCCAAAGCGCGGGGTCGCCATCGGTGAGTCGGGAGAGGTAAGCCAGGCCTGCAGAGTTGACGAGAATATCGAGGTGATCGAGCGAGAGGAAGGCTTCCTGGATCTGGGTGGCGTCGCGAAGATCACAAGCGAGCGGTGTGACTCCTTCTGGAAGATTTTCGACGGACCGACAGAGCCCGGTGACTTTCATCCCCGATTCCTGAAGGGCAATCGCGATGGCCTTTCCAATGCCGGAAGACGCTCCGGTGACGAGGGCGGTTTTCATGAGTCTTCGAGGGCGGCGCGGAAGTCGCCGGCGGCGGAGCTGGCTTTCTCTTCGACTTCTCCGGCGGGTGGTTCTTCGAGGTCGAGGGTGATGTCGTCGGCGGGGGCTTCGAGGGACTGGGTATGTTTGGCGGTGATTTCGAGACTGTTGGGACTCTCGAAGGTGAGACTTTGTTCGGAGGCTTCGAGGTTTTCGAATTTGCGTGCCGAGGGAAGGATGCGGGACTCGAGGGAGGAGACGGCGGAGTTGTAGGATTTGACCGAGGTGTCAAGGGCACGTCCGACCTTGCCGAGGTGTCCGGAGAAGACGGTGAGACGCTTGTGGAGTTCGCGTCCGGTGTCGGAAATGCGGCGGGCATTTTCGGCGAGGGCTTCCTGACGCCAGCCGTAGGCGACAGAGCGTAGGAGAGCGATGAGGGTGGTCGGAGTGGCAAGGATAACATTTTGATCGACGCCCTGCTCGAGGAGGGAGGAGTCCTGGGTGAGAGCGGCGGAGAAGAAGGACTCGGACGGAAGGAAGAGAACGACGAACTCGGGAGCGGGTTGGAATTGGGCCTGGTAGTTTTTGGAGGCGAGTTGGCGAATGTGTGTGGAGACCTGATTGGCGTGGCGGGCGAGGTGGCCGTCGCGGTCTTCGTCGGAGTCAGCTTCGAGCGCGTCGAGGTAGGCGTCCATGGGCGTTTTGGAATCAACGATGATTTGCTTGCCGCCGGGGAGCTTCACGATGAGGTCGGGGCGGAGGCGTTTGCCTTCGTCGGTGGTGGTGGAGGTCTGCGTGGTGAAGTCACAGTGCTCCTGCATTCCGGCCATCTCGACGACGCGCTGAAGTTGCATCTCGCCCCACTGACCGCGGCCGGTGGGTTGGCGCAGGGCCTTGACGAGTTGACGGGTTTCCTTGTGGAGACCTTTTTGGGAATCGACGAGCGAGTGGACCTGTTCCTTGATCGCGGAATAGGCGCCTTCGCGGGCTTTTTCGATTTCGCTAATGCGGGTCTGCATTTTATCGAGGGACTCGGCGACGGGCTTGACGAGGTGGGCGACGGCTTGCTCACGTTTTTCAAGTTCGCCCCTGGCTTGTTTTTGCTCGGTTTTGAAGGTGGTTTTGGCCAGGTCGAGGAATTGCTGCTGGGTGGACTTGAGGGCGTCGTTGGAGAGGGATTTGAAGGTGTCGGAGAACCGCTTCTCGAGTTGGTTGGTTTCGTTTTGCTGCTGTTTAAAGGATTCGATCTGGGCCTCGAGCTTGCTTTGATGTTGCAGGAGCGTGGATTCCGAGGATCGGAGCGTTTCGAGCTCGGATTTGAGGGAGGTTTTCTCGGTTTCGTGGTCGGAGATTGTTTTATCGGTGCTTTTAGTACGTTCATCGGCAGCGGCTTTGACCGAGCTGAGCTGGGCTTTGAAATAGAGCGCGGCGATGACTAATCCGACGATAAAAGCGATCAGAGCGGATAGAGTGGCGGGTTGTTGGATAAATTCTGGCATTTCGGGGATGTTTGTCTCTTGCGGTTGTCGCGGAAGGTGCTTTCCTTGCCAGCGACGGCGCGTCTCACTCTGTGAGCACAGGTCGTCAAAATCAAACAATTCATTAAAACCATGGCACATTCACTTCCCGAGCTGGGATACGCTCACGACGCTCTCGAGCCGCACATCGACGCACAGACGATGGAAATTCATCACGGAAAGCACCACAATGCTTACGTGACCAACCTCAACATCGCTCTCGAAGGCAATGCCGAGCTGGCGGATCTTTCGCTGGTCGACCTTCAGGCCAAGATCGCGGACATTCCTGCTCTTCGCAATAACGGCGGCGGACATTTCAACCACAGTCTTTTCTGGCAGGTCATCGCTCCCGGTGGGGCGAGCGCTCCTTCGGGCGATCTCGCGGCTGCGATCGACGCCGCTTTCGGATCACTCGACGAATTTAAGGCCGAGTTCGCCAAGGCTGGCGCGACTCGCTTCGGTTCGGGCTGGGCCTGGCTCGGCGTCAAGGCTGACGGAACTCTCGGAGTTTGTTCCACCCCCAACCAGGACAACCCGCTCATGGGCGAGGCTGCCGGAGTTTGTAATTGCACTCCGATTCTTGGACTCGACGTATGGGAGCATGCTTACTACCTGAACTACCAAAATCGTCGTCCTGACTATATTTCCGCATTCTGGAATGTCGTCAACTGGGACGTCGTCGCGGCAAACTTCGCGGCTGCCAAGTAGGCGGACGTTCGATTTATCCTCATACAAGCGCCTTGAGTTCCTCTGGAACCGGGCGCTTTTTCTTTTCCAGCGTCTCGACCATTCGCTCGGCCGCGCCGACCCGCGGCGAGGAGAAAGAAAGCGAGAAGAGGGCATTTCATCGAGGAATGAGAGCGTTCGGGGAGGATAGGTATTCTTGGTAAGGCGATTTTCGCTGGCAGGCTGAAAATCTCTCGCTAGAGTTTTCTGCATGAAACGCACGCTGACCCTCCTCGCTATCCTGATCTCCTCCACATTCGCGGAGCTTCCTGTTCATGCCGACCGCACGGAATGGCTCGGATATTTCATTGGCTGGGAAGGCCGCAAGTATGACTATGGTGTTGGTTCCGAGGATCTCGAGGGGCTCCTGCACCCCAAAAAAGGAAAGAGCCGGACCTCTCATAAGGAAGTGAAGCTCAACTTCGTCGTGCAGGAAGAGATCAAAGGAAAATGGGTGACCCGTAGGCCAATCTCAGAGGATCCATTTACCACTACGGCCAAAGAGGCGATTCTAGATTCGAAAAAGCCGGTTGATTTTACGGTGACGGTGACGGGCGATACCAAGGTGGAATTTGTGCATGCCGTCTCGAGCAAGGGCGTCATGGTGAAGCCGAAAGTGATCGAGAAAAAGACCGAGAATCCGATCCGGGTGGGCTTAAAGTTTTCCTTGCGAGCTTTCCACAGCATCAAGAGTGATACTGAAGAAGAAAAGATCGAGAAAGCCATCAGGAGTGATGTCTTCATCGGAAAACGCCTCAAGGATGGTAAGAAGGTGAAGGTGAAATTCTCGGACACCGAGGTAGATCTCAACGATGAGAAGCACTTTGCCGCGGGAATGAGTGAACTCGAAATTAAGTCCAAGCAATATGGCTCCGATTCATTTGTGATCGAGCAAGGAAGCGAAAAAATCGGGGTTCTTGAAGTGGAGGCGAAAAGTGAGATTTATCGGGGATTCACGATTTACTGGTGGGCCAACAACGACAAATTGGGCGAGCGTGATTGCTTCGTTAACTTCGGCGTGGAGTAAGGTCGAGGACTTGTTGGAGGTGGGTCGCTGTCAGGGCTCCCATTGATTCACAGGCTTCGAAGGCGTGCGAGCCATAGCGCTCGACCATCGCTTCGCGGAGTTCCACCACGTGTTCGTGGGGCGCGAGGTTGGTGCGATTCATTACGGTGAGGATGGCTTTGAGGCGATTGCGTTCGACTTTGGCCCGACGGCTCATTTGGAGGTGCTCTTCGGCGCGGTATTGCAGAATCGTTTGATTGTTGAGGTGGGAGCGCACCAACTCTTCCACCTGACGGTTGTCAGGAAACATGTGGGCGCGGTAGACCGAGAGCTTGCCTTCGTATGATTGTTGATCGAAGTCAATGGGACGAACGCGGTACTGCACCTCCTCGAAGTCAGGCGTGATATCGACGACGTAATTTACCGTGCGCATGTCACCGAGCATACGAAGAAAGCAACGTTCGCCGAATTTGACAAATTCCTTGGCGACCCGAACGTGATTGAGGGCCGGGTCGGAGAGGTAGTCGCGAATAAAGACGTCACCGGGAACGCCCGCAATGTGTTCCTCGATCAAGGTGTTGCCATTGACGAGGTAGTTGATGCGGTTGGGCGAGAGGATGTGTTCCAGCTCCAGGCCAAAGAGGCGGGAAGCATCGGCGTGTTTGACATAATAATAATCCGAGTTGCCGTTGAAGAGGTTGGTGATGCGGATGCGGAATGGGCGGGAGTTTCCAAACTCGCCGAAGTCGATGCGCTCAACAGTAAGGTGATCGGCGAGGCTCAAGTCGTCGCCGATTTTGAGCATGGAATAGATCTTGGTGAGCTTAGGTCGGAGGTCTGCCATGACCTCGGGGGGATACATCACCTCCAGCCAGAGGGTTTCCTCGCCTTTGGGGTTTTCGTAGGGGATGGAGCCGGTGAAGCGGAGGAGTTCGTCGTAGACAAGAGGGACTTCAGAAAGCCGGCCGTAGTGCGCGAGATAGTTTCGAAGGGAATCCGAGATCGGGTAGAAGGTCTTTCGTCGCGTGATCACGACAGAAAGATGGAGGAGAAGTTGGGGAATGAAAACGCAGAAACGCGACTTAGAGCTCTTCGTTGGGCTCCACCCAATGGAGCGGGCTGATTCCCTTTTTTTGGAATTTGGCCCAATAGCGCTTTTCACGGGGCTCGGATTTTGTGCGGCGGGCTTCTTCGTTCATCGCGAGATAGGCTTCTTCGCCCATCTCCTTGATGAGATCCCGCTCGGCGAGGCGAATCATGAGTTCTTCCCAGAAATAGGCATTGCGGAACTCCTCGATGCAGCGCTGGAAATAGGAATTGGCCTGAAATTTCTCCGTCACGCGGTTCTTGTTCCGTTGCTGGTCGAACTCGATCCATTCCGCCATCCCGGCGTGCTTGGCTGATTCGAGGACCTTGTTTTCGACAGCCTCAAAGCGCGCCAAATCAGCTGATCCGGTCTCTTCAGGGTTCAAGTTTGCTACCTCCGCAGCTAGGCTGACCATCTCTACGAGAGTGGCGAGTTCTTCTTCCGTGAAGCGCAAATGCATGGCGCGCGAAAGAAATCACCGAATTTAGTGACACACAAGCGCGCAAATCGCTTGATCGCCCCCCAGGCTTCTGATTAAAGTCCGCCCGTCCGAGTGGTTCATGCGGGATTAGCTCAGTTGGTAGAGCGACTCGTTTACACCGAGTATGTCGGCGGTTCGAGTCCGTCATCCCGTACCACTCGTTTTTTGTTGTTGGGGCAGGATGAGACCACGGTTGGAAAGTCCTGGCCTTGATCAGCGCGCGTGATCACCAGATCTCTCTTTTTTCGTGGTGGGCTCTTGATAGAGATTGCCAGAGGTGGGGCATAAATGGGAAGCTATCGATTATCGGTCTGAATTCTATGCGCAAACAAGTCCTTACCATCGCGGTTATTCTCTCAGGTGGTCCGGCATTGTCCCAGGAAGGGCATGCCGAGAAGATGAAGGAAGGGACTGCCCTGTTTCAAAAGACGATTCGTCCGGCCTTGATCGACAATTGCCTGAAATGCCACGGGGACGAGAAGGTTCGCTCGGGCTTGGATCTCTCAACGCGGGATTTGTTGTTGGAAGGCGGCGATTCAGAGGATGCCATTGATTTGGAAAAGCCGGGAGAGAGTTATTTGCTCACTTTGATCCGACATGAGGAAGAGGACCTGGAGATGCCGCCGAAGAAGGACAAGTTACCTGATTCCCTGATCGCAGATTTTGAGAAGTGGATCGCGCTGGGCGCACCTTATGACAAGCCGCTGCTTGAGAAGAAGGGCGATCGTCCTGCTGAGATGAGGGTGACGGATAGTGATCGTGAGTTTTGGTCGTTTAAGCCGCTGGCCAAGGTGACGCCGCCGAGGGCTGGAGGGAAATGGGTGAAGGGGGAGATTGACCAATTCGTCGCGGAAAAATTGCAGGAAAATAATCTGCTTCCCAATTCGCAGGCCAAGGATCGAGATCGGATTCGGCGGGCGTATTTGTCGGTGATTGGATTGCCGCCGACCGCAGAGCAATTGAAGGCGGCGCTCTCGATGAGCCATGTGGACTTGGTGGATGAACTTCTCGCCAGCCCGCACTATGGAGAGCGTTGGGCGCGGCATTGGTTGGATGCGGCGCGCTTTGCGGAGAGCCATGGCTTTGAGCAGGATTACAACCGGAAGTATGCTTATCACTATCGCGATTTTGTGATTAAGGCGCTCAATACGAACATGCCCTGGGATGAATTTGTTCGGTTGCAAGTCGCGGGCGACGAGATCGATCCGGAGAATCCGCTCGCGATGATGGCGACGGGTTTTTTGGGAGCGGGTGTCTTTCCGACGCAGCTGACGGAGAAGGAATTTGAAAGCGCGCGTTACGATGAATTGGACGACATGGCCGCCACGACTGGCACGGCGATGTTGGGGCTGACCATCGGATGTGCCCGTTGTCATGATCACAAGTTCGACCCCATTCCGGTGAAGGATTACTATCGTTTTGTGGCGAACTTCACCACGACGATTCGCAGTGAGATCGATGTTGATTTGGATTCTGAAGAATTTCAGTTGGCCTTGAAGGAGTGGCAGGTGAGGTGCGATCAGTCAGTGGATACTCGCGCGGCATTTGAAGCGAATCCCAAGCTGGTGAATTCATTTAAAGAGTGGCTCAAGACCGATGCTCGTTCTTCGGTTGCGCAAAGTGAGTGGATGAACCTTGGCGTAAAGAGTGCCGTTTCCAGCCACAAGGAAACCAAGCTAAAACAGCAAGCCGACGGTGCGATATTGGCGGTGGGAGCAGCAGGGGCGAAGGAGACATATACAGTCGGATCGGCACCTCCTTCGGGGATGATGCGATTTCTCCGCGTGGAGGCCTTGACTGATTCCTCGATGAAGCGAAAGGGACCGGGTCGAGCGAGTAATGGGAATTTTGCATTGAGCAATCTCAAGCTTTTGGCGGTTTCTCGCGACGGGAAAAAACGGGAGCTGAAATTGGTCGGCGCGAAAGCGACGCATCAACAAAACAAGAGCAATCTATCGGTGGCTTCGTCGATTGACAAAGATTTCAATGGGACTGGTTGGGCTGTGGATTTAGGAGGGATTGGAAAAGATCAGGCTGCGGTTTTTGAGTTAGAGAAGGCAACGAAGCTTAATAGCGGAGAGATACTGGAAGTGGAGCTGCGGTTTTCCAATAATACACAGCATAGCTTGGGAAGATTCCGTCTTTCGGTGAGTGGAAATCCTGCGCCTTCAGTGAGAGTGGGCGGTGGAAAAGACAGTGCGATCAGCGCAGCCCTTGAGGCTTTGGCGAGAGGAACGCTTGATGAGAAACAGCGAAAGGTGCTCTTTCAGCAATACCTCATTTCAATCCCGGAATGGGTGAAGCTGGATGCAGCTGTCAGAAATTCCCTCGGAACCAAGCCCAAGCCCAGCGTGACCAAAGTGCAGGTGACCAGCGAAGGGTTTAAGCCAACAAAACATCATGCCGATGGGCGCGGTTTCCCGCATTTTTATCCTGAGACACATTTCCTAAGTCGAGGCGATCCGAATCAGAAAAAGGGTGTGGCAAATGCGGGTTTTCTTCAGGTGCTCATAAATAATGGCAAGGCCAGTGCTGATTGGCAGGAGCAGCCTCCGGCTGGCTGGAACCGTACGAGTTATCGTCGCACCGGATTGGCAAACTGGATGACGGATGTCGAGAATGGCGCAGGTCACTTGCTGGCGCGGGTAGCAGTGAATCGAATTTGGCATCATCATTTTGGAAGGGGAATCGTATCGACCCCGAACGACTTTGGTCTGCAAGGAAAGCTTCCTTCGCATCCGGAGTTGTTGGATTACATGGCGCGGCGGTTCATTGCGAGCGGATGGAACGTAAAAGCCTTACATCGCGACATCATGCTCAGTGCGACCTGGCAACAAAGCAGTGCGCCCTCGCCGAAGAAGGCTGCGGCTGATCCCGATAATCAATTCCTCTGGCGTTTCACTCCACGACGTCTCGAAGCCGAAATTGTGCGTGATTCTATTCTTTCGTCGGCCGGGCAACTGGACACCAGGATGTATGGACCGGGGACTTTGGATGAGAGGCATCGCCGTCGCAGCATCTATTTCATGATCAAGCGCAGCCGTCTCGTTCCGATGATGCAGATTTTTGATCAACCTGAACCGCTGTCGAGTCAGGGAAGCCGTCCCAGTACGACGATTGCACCCCAGGCCTTACTCTTTATGAACAATCCGCAGGTCGTGAGTTGGGCGGGCGCTTTGGCGGCAAGTGTTTCTTCAAAAGAGACCGATGAAGCGATTAGCGAACTCTATCGTCGCACGCTGAGTCGTGACCCAACCTCAACGGAGTTACGCGACAATCGCGCGTTCATCGACGCGCAAGCTTCTTCCTATCAAGGAGTCAAAAACGCCAAGCAACTTGCCTACGCTGACCTTTGTCAGGTCATTTTCAGTCTGAACGAATTCGTCTATCTACCATGAATCTTCCCCACTATACGCGCCGTCATTGGCTTCAAAAATCAGGAGCCGGACTGGGTGGTCTGGGGCTCGCCAGTTTGTTGGCCGATGAGGGGCTTCTTGGAACTGACGATCCTCTCGCTCCCAAGAAGGGGCATTTCGGAGGGAAGGCCAAGTCGGTGATTTGGTTGTTCATCAATGGGGGTCCGAGTCAGGTCGATACCTGGGATTATAAGCCGGAGCTCGAGAAGATGGACGGAAAGGAACTCGAGGGCTTTGATAAGAATACTGGATTTTTTGCCAATGCCGTCGGGCCCTTGATGAAGTCGCCCTTCGAGTTCACCCCGCGCGGAGAGTGCGGGAAGATGGTGTCGTCGATTTTCCCGAAGCTTGGCGAGCACGTCGACAAGATGGCTTTCATTCACTCGGGGCATACCGAGTCTAACAACCATAGTCCGGCGCTCTTTATGATGAACTCAGGGCAGCCGCGCATGGGCTTGCCCTGTGTGGGGTCGTGGGTGACTTATGGGCTGGGAAGCGAGAGTCGCGACTTGCCGGCTTTCGTGGTGATGTCCGACCCGCTCGACCGCGGTCTGCCCAAAGGTCATGCGGCGAATTGGGGGGCGGGATTTTTGCCGAGTGTTTACCAAGGCACCTGGCTCAAGCCGAAGGGGGACCCGATTGATAATCTCAATCGACCCAAGCACATGAGCGATGCCCAGCAGTTGCGGCAGTTAGCCTTGTTGAAGAAACTCAACGGCGAGCACATCAAAGAGCGTCCCGGTGATGCGGAACTGGAGGCTCGGATTAAGAGTTTTGAGTTGGCTTACCGGATGCAGAATGCCGCGCCTGAAGCTTTCGATATCGACCGCGAGCCGGAGCATGTCAAAAAACTCTATGGCGTAGGCGAGAAGCGATGCGATCACTTCGCGCGTCAATGTCTTACCGCGCGACGCATGGTTGAACGAGGAGTGCGTTTCGTGCAGATCTATTCCGGCGGGATGGAAAATCAACGGAGTTGGGACGGACACAACGACATTAAGGGAAATCACAGCCAGTTCGCCGGAGAGACCGATACGCCAATTGCGGGGCTTTTGACGGATCTGGAACAACGCGGGCTGCTTAATGATACTCTTGTGATTTGGGGAGGGGAATTTGGACGCCTTCCGTTGACTCAAAAATCAAAGAAGCCGGGTCGCGATCACAACCCGCATTGCTTCACCACCTGGATGGCGGGCGGCGGAGTGAAAGGTGGCGTGAGTTATGGTGAGTCGGATGAAATTGGTCATCACGCTGCCGTTGATAAAGCGCACGTGAATGACATCCACGCAACTATCTTGCATCAACTGGGCTTCAATCACGAGAAACTGACGTATAATTACAATGGACGGCGATTCAGGCTGACCGATGTGGGTGGGAAAGTGATTAAGCCGATCCTTGCTTAAGGAGTCTCTGCGTGAGAAAGCGACTTACTCCTCCCGCATTGCCGTGAGTCGTTTGTCTTGTTCATCAAGGAGGAAGACGGAACGTTGGAAGTCGATGAGGGAAGTGAGCTTTTTGGCTTCCTGACGGGAGCGCTTGTCGATTTCCATTTCGAGTTTCCCCATGTCGGACATGGGGATGTCGCCGAGGAGTTTGGGGTTGGAGACACGGAAGATGAGCTTGCGGATTTTCCACCATTTTTTGACGAGTTCGACGTGGTCGATTTCGGAGTAGGGAAGGTCGATCGTTTCCATCTCACTTTTTCCGCCGGTGAAGACGTTACCTTTCATGCGCCAGGAGAGCTCGACCTTGTCGCTGAGGAAGCGAAGTTTACCAATTAGATTTTCCCGTCCCAGCGGGTCGATGGCAGGGCAGTGGAAATTAATGTGAACGGGCTCGGTAAGGATCATGATCTCTAGGGTATTCTATGGTAGAATTTGAGGATGGAAAGGAAGAGCGCGCTTTTGGATCTGCTTCGATGGCTTTGGGCTTTGACCGTGAATCTCGCGAATTGACGCGGATCTCTTTCTTGGTTGAGGGGGTTAAAAATCGACTTGGGTGCGGCTCCGTCGTTCGAAGCGGCAGAGTTGGGTATAGCCGGCTTCTTTGAGGAGGGCGGCGCCCTTGTCGAAATCGCGGGCGACTTCGCCGGGGGCGTGGGCGTCGGAAGAGAGGGTGATGGGGATGTTGGCTTCGCGGGCGAGTTTGAGAAACTCGGCGGAAGGGTATTGCTCGGCGCAGGGTTTGTGGAAGCCGGCGGTGTTGAGTTCGATCGCGGCGTGTCCGGCGACGATGGCCTCGATGGCAGGATCGTAAAACCGACGAAGGTCACCTCCGGGCGTGTAGGCGAATTTTTTGATGAGGTCGGGGTGACCGAGAATGTCAAAAAGGCCGGAGCGGGCCATGTTGGCATACTCTTCCCAATAGGCGGTCCAGATTTCTTCGACGTCTGTTTCGGCCCAGCGCCCGAGCCATTTTGGATTATCGAAGTCCCACTTGTCGCCGAGGTAGTGGATGGAGCCAATGAGGAAATCCCATTCGTATCTGCCGGAGAGATTGACGATCCATTCGTGGCAGTCGGAGAACCAGTCGCACTCCAGCCCCGCCCGCACTGGGAGGCGGGCGCCGGCGTGTTGGCGGGCACGCTCGATCCATTCGAGGTATTCCGGGAGCTCGGATTCGAGCATACGCCAGTCGTCGAAGGGTTCGGGCGTCTGCGGGGCGTGGTCAGAAATGCCGTATTCCACCAGTCCGGCGGTGAGGGCTTGGTCGAGGTATTCCTCCGGTTCGCCCTCTGCATGGCGGCAAAGCGGGGTGTGGGTGTGGTAATCAGCAAGCATTGGCGCTTTGGCGTTGTCGCAACGGGGGAGTCATACTAGATTCCTCGCCAAGGCGCAAAGCCTCATGCCACATGTCTGATTCCGCCAGCGTTTTTCCCGATCCCAATTCGTTTACCAAGCCTCTTTTTGATCAACTGAAGCGCCATCCCAAGCGGATTGTCTTCACGGAAGCCGAAGATCCCCGCATTGTTCGGGTGGCTGCGAGGATGGTGGAGTTGGAGTTGGGAATTCCTATTTTGTTGGGAAATCGTGACAAGATTCTCGCGATATTTGCCGACTTGAGGCTATCGACTGAGTTCGTGCGTATTATCGATCCGGT
Organism: Verrucomicrobiaceae bacterium TMED86; assembly: GCA_002172625.1. Lineage (GTDB taxonomy): Bacteria > Verrucomicrobiota > Verrucomicrobiia > Verrucomicrobiales > Akkermansiaceae > SW10. Next base: position 15,639 of record NHEN01000086.1, read on the forward strand.
GAAATCATCTGATTTCAAACTCTTCTGCGGGCGATTTGAGCGAATCGAGCGCTACCGGGGAATTGTGAATGTTGATGCCGAAAGTATCATCGCCAAGCCGCACTATTTTGCGGCAATGATGGTGCAGTATGGTCAGGCCGATGCGTGTTTGGGGGGAAACCAAGTTGATCCCTTTGGCGTTTTCCGCCCGGTTCTTCATTTGGTGAAGCCTTGCCCTCATGTGCAGAAGACTTTCGCCTGCACAGTGCTGGTTTCCACGACCATGCCGAATTTTGGAGCCGACGGAGTTCTTTTTTTAGCGGACACCGGATTAATCGCCGAGCCCGAGGTTGATGACATTGCGACGATCGCCGCAGAGGCCGGGAAGTTGGCTCATCACCACCTGGGACGCATGACCCGGGTTGCTTTGCTGAGCCATTCCAATTACGGAAGCGCCCGCGATGAATCGTCCCGTATGATGCAAGCCGCGGCCGCATTGGCCAATGAACGGGTCGATGTTCTCGATATTGATGTCGATGGCGAGATTCAAGCGGACGTGGCTCTCGTGCCCGAGGCTGCTGCAGTCAAAGTTCCCGAATTGGCGGTGAAGCCACCATCGGACGTTCTTATTTTTCCTTCCCTCGATGCCGCGCATATTTCGCTCAAGCTCCTTCGTCACCTCGGCGGGGCCCAGGCATACGGGAAAATCATCTGCGGCCTGACCAAGCCCGCTGCGCAG